>NZ_JBQKUM010000066.1:0-26179 GCF_054968605.1 Pseudoalteromonas sp. G5_S1_14_S5
GAGCAGCCCTTTTAGTAGTTATTTAGCCAGTATTAACAGTGAATCTCTACCAGTTCAGCCATCATGTCGATATGTGAATCTCTGTCGTTGAGACACATGATATAGCTAAATTCAGAACCACCAGCTTCGATGAAAGTTTCCTTACACTGATCTGAAATCTCTTCCAGTGTTTCTAAACAGTCCACCGAGAATGCTGGAGCCATGATATCGATCTTCTTGATCCCTTTGCTTGGCAATGATTCAAGCGTCTCGTCCGTGTATGGCTTTAACCATTCTTCTCGACCAAATCGAGACTGGTAAGTCATGGTGATATCGTCTGCAGATAGACCAAGCTCCTCAGCTAGTAGCTTAGTTGTCGCTTCACAATGTTGAGGGTAAATATCCCCCTCATCGGCCAATCGCTTCGGAATGCCGTGGAAAGAGCAAACCAAATGATCTGCTCGGCCATTTTTCTCCCAGTGGCTACGAACACTCTCGGCCAGTGCTTTGGTGTAACTAGGGTGTGCATAGTAATCACGGATAAAGCGGTAACTAGGAATAACAGGCATCTGTTTAAAGGCTTTGGTTAAACCATCAGAAACCGCAGCTGTGGTGGTGCCTGAATACTGAGGGTACAGAGGCAGTACGATGATCTCTTCAACGCCCTGTTCCATCAGCTGCTCAACGCCTGTTTTTAGACTTGGGTTACCATAAGTCATACCCAGCGCGACAGGCATCTGTAACTTCTTCTGTAGCTTCTCTGCTTGTCTTTGTGAATACACAAGAAGCGGTGAGCCATCGTCCATCCAAACCGACTGATAAAGCTTGGCCACTTTAGGTGAACGAATCGGTAAAATCACCCCGTGCAGGATTGGACACCATAGCCAGCGCGTTAGATTAACGACTCGCTTATCGTGCAAAAATTCACTCAAAAATCGACGAACGCCAGCTGGGGTCGCAGAATCTGGCGTACCTAAGTTCACCAGTAAAACGCCCTGCTTTTTATTATTTTCCATAGATACCTGAGACCAATATGTAATTTTGTAAAGAGTAAAATACTAATCTGCTGCAGTTTAAGATCATTGCCTGTCGCTAAATGTTGAGATAATCATTTGGCGTGACATATAATCAACTTTCTATTATGAGCGAATTTTTCAAAGCTAGTGTGCCTTGAATTGAGGGCTCCTAATTATCTTAGATTGGTATCGTACTAAAAATTGAGACAAAAAAAGCGACCTTTAAGGTCGCTTCCAATATATCAAATTCTAAAACTGGCTGTTAGCCAATTATGCTAGTGCTTTCTCAAGTTCTGCACTAACTTCAGCAACTTGCTTAGTACCGTCAAACTTGAGGTACTGAGTGTTACCAGCTTCAGCTTCTTTACCGTAGTAAGAGATTAGTGGAGCTGTTTGCTCGTGGTACACGCCTAGACGAGCACGAACTGTTTCTTCTTTGTCGTCATCACGTACCACTAGCTCTTCGCCAGTTACGTCATCTTTACCTTCTTCTTTTGGTGGGTTGTACACAGTGTGGTATGTACGTCCTGAAGGAAGGTGAGCACGACGACCAGCCATACGCTCAACAATCACATCATCAGCTACGTCGAATTCAACAACGTAATCTACAGCGATACCCATCTCTTTTAGGCCATCAGCTTGTGGGATTGTGCGTGGGAAACCGTCTAGTAGGAAACCTTTCTCACAGTCATCTTGAGCGATACGCTCTTTGATTAGACCAAGGATAATTTCATCAGAAACTAGCTGACCAGCGTCGATTACTGATTTTGCTTGCTTACCAAGCTCAGTACCCGCTTTGATAGCAGCACGTAGCATGTCACCAGTTGAAATTTGAGGGATACCAAATTTGTTCATGATGAAGTTAGCTTGAGTGCCTTTACCCGCGCCAGGAGCACCTAGAAGAATGATGCGCATGTTTAATCCTCTTATAAAATTATGATTTATACCGAAGCTCACTATCCCAACTTCCTAGATCATCGTTTAGATAAACAGAAATAGTTAGGTAACCGTTGAGGTTAAGCAAAACTGAAAATAGGAGCAAAACGGTAAGTTTCGGTATAACGTTTAAAAATCACACAGCTGGAACAAGTTGGATCCGAGTTACAGCTGATTAGGTCGAGCATTCTATCACATTAATATTCAATTTGGCTGAATTTACGACTAAAGAATACATCGCCTCACTTTGTCGTGACGATAACGGTGACGTTGACCACGTTTCACACATTTTCAACGACGTTCACAAAAAAAGCCCGCATTTGCGAGCTTTTAATTACAATTCGTGGTTTAGCCCAAAGTCGAAAGACTAACGCTTTGTTAGCAGCTCGTTGATTGCACCCAAGAATTGTGACGGATCTTCCATAGAGCCTTTCTCAGCCAGCATCGCTTGACCAAGTAGTAGCTCAACCCAACGGCCAAACGCTTGCTCATCGGCTTCGTCAGCCATTTGTTTAACAAGTGCGTGCTCTGGGTTAATCTCAAAGATGTACTTAACTTCAGGTGCAGCTTGGCCCGCCGCTTCAAGAAGCTTAGCCATTTGAGTACCCATCTCGAAGTCATCCGTCACAACAACTGCAGGTGTCGTTGCGAGTTTAAACGTAGTACGAACTTCTTTAACGCGATCACCTAGGTAAGATTGAGTGCGCTCAACAACAGACTTAAACTCTTCTTCAGTCTCTTTCTGCTTCTCTTTCTCTTCTTCACCTTCAAACTTGCTTAAATCTAAGCCCGCTTTTGTAATCGATTGGAATTGTTTGCCGTCAAAGTCTGTTAGGTAGTTCATTAAGTACTCATCGATGCGATCGTACATTAGCACTACTTCAATACCTTTCGCTTTAAACTGCTCCAAGTGTGGGCTGTTTTTAGCTGCTGCGTAGCTATCTGCTGTCAGGTAGTAGATCTTATCCTGGCCTTCTTTCATACGCTCAACATAAGACGCTAGGCTGATAGTTTGATCTGCAGAGTCAACTTCTGTAGATGCAAAACGAAGAAGACCTGCGATCTTCTCTTTGTTTGCCATGTCTTCCGCTGGGCCTTCTTTCATTACAAGACCGAACTCTTTCCAGAATTCTAAGTACTTCTCGTTGTCATTTTTCGCCATCCGCTCAAGCATAGTAAGTACACGCTTAGTACATGCACCACGAAGAGACTGAGTTACCTTGTTATCTTGCAGGATTTCACGTGATACGTTCAATGGTAGATCGTTTGAGTCAATCAGACCACGTACGAAACGCATGTAAGATGGCATGAACTGTTCAGCATCATCCATGATGAATACACGTTGCACATAAAGCTTTAAGCCGCTCTTGTGGTCACGGTTCATCATGTCCCAAGGTGCTTTAGCTGGGATATAAAGCAGACTTGTGTAGTCGTTCTTGCCTTCAACCTTGTTGTGGCTCCAGGTTAGTGGATCAGCAAAGTCGTGAGATACGTGCTTATAGAACTCTTGGTACTCTTCTTTCTCGATGTCTGATTTGTTACGAGTCCAAAGCGCTTGAGCTTTGTTGATTTGTTCCCAGAGCTTCTCTTCGGTGTCTTTACCTTCGTCATCTTTAACTGCAGTTAAGATAGAAACTGGGATACCGATGTGATCAGAGTATTTACCAATTACTTCACGTAGACGCCATTCATTTAAGAACTCTTTACCGTCTTCACGCATATGAAGAATGATGTCTGTACCACGAGACTCTTTAGTGATGTCTTCAATGGTGTAATCGCCTTCGCCCGCAGAGTGCCATTGTACGGCTTCATTGCTTGCAAGACCTGCGGCACGTGTACGAACGGTTACTGCGTCCGCAACGATGAATGCTGAGTAGAAGCCAACACCAAATTGACCGATCAACTGAGAGTCTTTGCTTTGGTCTTCAGATAACTTAGAAAAAAAGTCTGCAGTACCGGATTTCGCGATGGTACCTAGATGTTCAATAACGTTGTCGCGGCTCATGCCGATACCGTTATCAGAAATGGTTAACGTATTCGCCTCAGCGTTAAATGACAGTTTTACACCTAGATCTGCATCGCCTTGGTAAAGTTCAGCATTTGATAGCGCTTGAAAACGTAGCTTGTCCGCTGCGTCAGATGCGTTAGAGATCAGCTCACGTAAGAAGATTTCTTTATTTGAATACAGTGAGTGAATCATTAGATGAAGTAGTTGTTTTACTTCAGATTGAAAGCCACGAGTCTCTTTATTTTGCGTTGTCGTTTCGCTCATTTTTACTCCAAAACATCTATACTTTGTGGTGAAAACTATAGGGGCGGAACACGTAATGCCGCTCTGATGTTCATTAACATGAGGATGACAATTGTAAATTCAAGGTCAAAAATCATAAAAACACTGTTTTTGTTATCTGTTTTTATTATCCTTGATACTCATAAATCTCAAAGAACATAAAAGAAGCCATCGATTGGTTAAGCTTTATACAAGCCCACCCAATATTTGTCTATTTAGCACCCAAAACAACCCATAGTAGAAAAATTTAATGAGCAATATCGGCACAAAGTTTATTCTCGCACAGCGGTTCGTATTCGACCCAAACAGCAACTCACTTGTAGACCAAATGAGCAATGGAGAAGTTGTGCGTCTTGGCAGCAATGAAAGTCGCATTCTCCTTATGCTATCAGAAAGACCCAATGAAGTTATCACTCGTAATGAATTGCATGAATATGTTTGGCGTGACCAAGGCTTTGAGGTTGATGACTCGAGCCTGACTCAAGCCGTTTCAACACTGCGAAAGATGCTGAAAGATTCAACGAAATCTCCTGAATTCGTCAAGACAGTCCCCAAACGTGGCTACCAATTTATAGCTACAGTCGAGCGCTCAGCACCTCTTTCATCAAATGACAAAGCTGTGACTGTTGAAACTGCCGAAAATGAAATAGACCCAAATCCAACGTTTTCGCCTGCAACTATTCCAGAAGAAATGGTTACAGAGGCTCAAGCGCCTGAGCCAATCACTAAAATCCAAGAAACCTCGATTTCGGTCGAACCACAGCACATACCAGCAAATGCAGACACTAAAAAAAACAACAAGTGGTTAATACTTGGATTACTGTGTGCAGCAATAATGATGCCGATTTTGGTAATTACCTTTACTAACCCTGCTGAATCTACATTTCGTACATTAGCAGAAGTTGATGGTGTAAAGGTTCTATCACCAATCAATCATCCAGGTTTGACAAACTGGCTACCTGCGATTGAAAAATGTGTGTTGAGCTATAACACTAACCACACTGGTATACTAAAGCCAACCGAAGTGATAGCAACGGGTGGACAGGCCAACAACATAGTTCTTAACTATATTCACCCGCAAGAACACTCTAGCGAAAATATTACTCTCAGAATTTACGCAAACCAGTCGGATGTAGACGACATTTGTAAAGGTGGCCAGTAGCATGAAATTAAAAGTATCTATTTTCTTACTGGCCCTATCTGCTTTTCTAAGTGGTTGGTTACATTGGGGTAGCGACGCAAAAGTAGCACGCCTACTTACCTCACATGAATGGCAATCAAAGATGGTTTCGCTTATCAGTGCAGAAAAACAAGCCGATTCCATAGGTCCACTCCGTAAAGTTGAGCTCTCCTCAAATGCTAAGTACCTACCAAACGGCACATATCTGAGAATGTCGGTGGTCAGGCTATACGGCACACAAACCGCACCGGCTAACGTCATCAACATTTCAGAAACGGGGCAGTGGGAAATTAACGACAACTACCTACTGGTTTCGCCAACTGAGTTTAAAGATGTGACATCGGCTCAGCGCCAAGACTTCTCTCAAGAGCAACTAGAGCTGATTACTCAAGTAATCAAGATGGATGCAGAGCAAAGTCGTCGCATCGATATTGTTAACCCGAAAGCACTGCTACTGACTAGCTTAAATCACGGTTCTACCGTATTGTTTTCGAACTAACATCGAAAAGCTATTCACGATAAACCTAAAAAAGGGGCATGAAGCCCCTTTTTGTTATCTTAAACTCAAAGATAAACTCTATGGATTGGATAAACTCACTCGCTCTATTCTTTGGCTCATTAATCGCCAACACGCTTGCCTCTTTATCAGGTGGCGGTGCTGGGCTTATTCAGTTTCCGTTACTCATCTTTTTAGGGCTACCTTTTTCAGTCGCACTGGCTACCCACAAAGTCGCTAGCGTCGCTCTCGGTTTAGGTGCTGCATATACTCATATCAAGGGTGGCACGTTAAGCTGGAAAATTTGTCTCTACCTAATTATCGTCGGCAGTATTGGAGTAGTCGTTGGCGCGAATATCGTGCTCATGATCCCAGATGCCATTGCACAGAAGCTGCTTGGCGCAACGATCTTAGCGCTGGGTGTTTACTCACTACTAAAGAAACAATTGGGTCAAGAAGAGCAGCTTAAAAACCGAGACAGAAAAGGTTGGATAATTGGTGGGATTGGGCTGGCGCTCATAGGTATCATCAACGGTTCGCTCACTGCAGGATCCGGTCTGTTAGTTACCCTATTTCTAGTTCGTTGGTTTGGTTTTACTTATAAACAAGCCGTCGCGTTAACCATGGTATGCGTAGGTTTGTTCTGGAATGGCATTGGAGGTATTGCCATTGTTCAAGCGGGTGCGCCAATATACTGGGTATGGTTACCCATATTACTGTTAAGTTCGTTTGTTGGCGGAAGTCTAGGGGCATTCCTCGCAAACCTTTCAAGCAATAAGCTCATCAAAACGGCTTTCGAAATATTGACGTTTGCCGTCGGCATCAAGCTATTGCTATAGAATCTTAAAGGTTATCTATGAATACAGAATCGAATCAAAATAGCCCAACCGTGCTGAAAGCCACAATAGCAATACACTACTGCCGTCAGTGTAATTGGATGCTTCGCTCAAGTTGGTTGTGCCAAGAACTGCTTCATACCTTCAGTGAAGAGATTGAACAAGTCAGCCTGCATCCAGATACCGGCGGACGATTTGAGATCTTTTGCAATGGAGTACAAATTTGGGAAAGAAAGGCGGACGGCGGCTTTCCTGAAGCGAAAGTTCTGAAGCAAAGAGTGAGAAACATCATTGCTCCAGACAGAGACCTCGGCCACGTAGATTCAAAATAAACTCATTACGGCCGGTTTTATGATTTAAAGCTGGCCGCTAACCAATACGTCGCCGCTAAGGCTAATCACTTTGAAGGTGCCATTTTCATAAATGCCATAGCTTGCTGCATGACCTTCTCGTGGGAACGTCACCGAGCTTGGATTAAAGATGAAGATGTCCTCTTGGTATTCAGCAACGGGGATATGAGTATGACCATGAGCAATGATATCACCCGCTTTCAGTACTGGACGTTTCGTTGTGTTATACAAGTGACCGTGAGTTAAGAAGATACGTTGGCCTGACTCTAGAAGCACCCATGAGTAATCCATCATCATTGGGAAAGAGAGCAACATCTGGTCGACTTCGCTATCACAGTTACCACGAACAGCAATGACCTCTTGGGAGAATTCGTTCAGCTTGTCTGCAACAGCTGACGGATTGTAGCCTTCTGGAATTGGATTTCTAGGGCCATGATTTAGGATATCACCCAGTAGGACTAAATATTGGGCACCCGAGGCTTGGTATAGCTCTAATACCTTTTCTGCTGCTGGTAGCGAACCGTGTAGGTCTGAAGCAAAAAATAATTTCACATGTACTTCTCCATAAAGTTTATGGGTCTATTGTACTTACCTAACGACTATACGTCATCTCTCACCATACCGTTGATGACAATATTATTGTAACTGACCATACCGACGATCTTGTTATCACGAATCACAGGCGCACGGCTAATACCAAAGCGTTCAAATAGACGCGCACAGTACTTAACATTCATCTCGACAGACACGCTTAATGCAGACTTAGTCATGATTTCATAAATATTGGTACATTCAGGAGAGCGATTTTTGGCTAAGACTGTGGTTAGGCCATCAATAATCACATAGGTATTGGCCATTACATCGCTGACTCAGATCTTGTCACTGGTATTCATAGCTCATCCTCCACGGCTTTAGTTAATGTTTCGACTTGATGCGCAACCCCAACCGCGTCTTCGATATAGATTTGCACCGCTATTCCTTGCCTTGATTCTTGGTCGAACTCCCCGACTTTACCGATGGTCTCTAAAATGTGTCTTGCTAAGTGCTCCTCAACAACAAACAGCAGCACATCTTTTTGTACCTCAGGCGTCAAACCAAGTAAGGTACGTTTTGGGTTTAGCCCCTACCCTCTGGCATTGTTGATAACGGTGGCACCCGTCGCGCACTCACCACGCGCCGCATCGAGCACGATGTCTGTCTTACTCTCTTCAACAAACGCCAAGATCAACAACCAGAATACGCTACCCTTGCGGGCAAAAGCTTGCGCCATAGATTCGCCGACCGGGAAGAGACCCATTTCGAGCTCGAAAATAAAGAAGGTAAGCTCCAAAAGCACCAGCACTAAACCCGCCAAAATAGACAACAGATCTGGAAGTGGCTCTTGTAAAACAGCAAGCTGGAAGAAAGCGATAACCGTAACAATAGGCAATAGATCACGAAGGCTACCTAACATGGCTCGAAACAAAGCTAGCACTGCCGTCATCGCAACTCCCTATCACCAATAATTACGTTTGATTATCTATCCGTAATAATCATGGCAAATCCTTATTGTTTCTAATGTGATGAACATTACGCAGTTGGTAACATATGCGAGTAAAATCTCTTAACTTTGATAACGGTACACATCTCTGAACTAATGAATTAAATTTCACTGTTTAGCTAATTGTTGAAGCGGTCATTTAGGCATCATACGATTGAAACCAACTGATCGTTATAGTGATTTTTTCGTATTAATTGGCGATTAAAAACAAGCCATGTCTATAATTATGTTTAATAAGGAGATTGGTATGAAGATATTGTTAACTGGTGGTACTGGATTTATTGGCTCTGAATTGATCAAGAGTTTGAACACTGACGACGTTACATTGCTCACGCGAAACCCTGAAAAAGCGAAACAATGCCTAAGCCACCTGAACCAAAACAACCTTCATTATATCCAATCCCTTGATGAGCTGAATGACCTCAACGATTACGATGCGGTAATAAACCTCGCTGGTGAACCTATTGCAGATAAACGCTGGAGCGATGAGCAAAAAGAGAGGATTTGTAGCAGTCGCTGGCTGATCACTGAGAAGATCGTTGAACTCATTCAAGCAAGTAAAACACCACCTGAAGTCTTTATCAGCGGATCTGCCGTCGGCTACTATGGCGACCAACAGCAACACCCATTTGATGAATCACTGCAAGTCGAAGACGAAAGCTTCCCTCATAAAGTCTGTGCTCACTGGGAAGAGATAGCTAAACGAGCTGAATCAGATAATACTCGCGTTATTCTATTAAGAACCGGAATTGTTTTGGGTGAAAATGGTGGTGCACTCAAAAAGATGCTGATGCCTTACAAGCTTGGCGTCGGTGGACCTCTTGGTTCAGGTAAACAGTACATGCCTTGGATTCACATGCTCGACATGGTCAGAGCCATCAACCACTTGTTGTCACTCCCACACGCTCAGGGGGAGTTCAACATGTGCGCTCCACACCCTGTAACCAACAAGCAGTTTAGTAGCACCCTAGCAAAACAATTACGTCGCCCTCACTTCTTGTCCACCCCAAAGTGGGCAATGTCGCTACTGATGGGCGAGTCGTCCTGCTTGCTGTTCGACAGCATTCGTTCCAAGCCTAAGAAGTTAACTGAAATGGGCTTTATATTTAGTTACTCAAGAATCGAGCCTGCATTAAAAAACTTGTTACAACATCAAGACTAATTCTTTACTCTAAGAGTAAAGAAGCTCTGATAAAGGATTAAGTGTGAACAAGTCGATTCTCATCACCGGTTGCTCAACTGGCATTGGCTACACCTGTGCTCACGCACTTCACAAACGCGGCTTTCATGTCATTGCATCTTGCCGCGACCCAGAAGATGTTCAACGCCTTCAAGAAGAAGGTCTCACCTGTATTCAGTTGGATCTTGCCAACAAGGAAAGTATTGAGAAAGGAGCGAAACAAGCCATCAAGCTAGCACCAAATGGATTGTATGGATTGTTCAACAATGGGGCTTATGGTCAGGCTGGTGCTTTAGAAGATCTACCGACGCAAGGGCTAAGAGAACAGTTCGAAACCAACTTTTTTGGTTGGCACCACCTTATTTGCCTGATCCTGCCTCATATGCGAGAGCGTGGCGAAGGGCGTATTGTCCAAAACAGTTCGGTACTCGGCTTTGCTGCGATGAAATATCGTGGTGCGTATAACGCATCAAAGTTTGCAGTTGAAGGTTGGACAGACACTCTTCGTTTAGAGCTACACGGCAGCGGCATACACATATCACTACTCCAACCCGGCCCAATCGAAACCCAATTTAGAACCAACGCCTTAAAAGCTTTCAATAAATGGATTAGCATCGAAGGCAGTGTTCATCAGAACGCTTACCAACAACAAAAAGACCGACTTGAGAAAGAGACATCGAATAACGCGTTTGTTCTGCCTGCCGAAAGTTGTATCGAACCTGTTTATCACGCGCTCACCGCCGATAAACCCAAGCTAAGGTACAGAGTAACCACTCCTACTAAAGTGTTCGCTGTATTGAAAAGATTACTGCCGAGCCGTTTGTTAGACCCTATTCTCAGAAAAGCCGCATAAATTACTAACTTTGAATGAACAGTCGCAAACTTTAATGTAACGATGTAATTGATTCGTAACAATAAGATGTCATGCTTTAGCCTATCCCATCAGTTATCCTCAATTGATGGACTAACCCTTTGGATACTTCATGACTTTAAACCGCCTTAATTTGGTAGGTCTGAGTCTGGCAATTACGTTGTTTATTCTGTTTTGAGTATCTTACGTAATACCTCACTGGCCACCTCACTGAGAACGCTGTGCCTTCCATGTTGAGTTAACAACTCTATTAACATTGAAGCATGGCGTTTTTCTATTTTTGCCTCTTTTTACCCGAGATTACCCAGTTAGCTCTTGAAGTTACCCGTTTATCCCCCCATATTTGCAACGTATCCCAAACAAATCTCAAGGAACGTAAATGCAATCTCCGCATATTGTTGAACTTAATGAGCAGAACTTTCGCCAAGTACTAGAAGGTTCGATGCAGACCCCTGTCCTCATCCATTTTTGGGCACCAATGAACCAAGAGAGTGCTCAAATCATTCCTGAACTACAAACATTAACTCAGCAATACAATGGTACATTCACACTCGCGCTATTAAATTGCGAACAAGAACAAGCCATTGCTAGCCAATTTGGTGTTCAAGCACTGCCTACTATTGCACTGTTTGTTAACGGTCAACCTGTCGATGGCCTAGGTGGTCCGCAGCGCATAGAAGCAATTGTGGAAATGCTTGGCAAACACCTGCCAAGCCAAGATGAATTGGCACTACGCCAAGCACTTGAGCAAATGCAAGCTGGTGAGCACACTCAAGCTTTAGCGGCTATGCAGCAGCTTCCAGCTGAACTGACGAGCAAAGGTGAAGTTAAACTGGCCATTGCAGAGTGTTTACTAGAAACCCAGCAATTTGATCTCGCCGAAGCTCAGTTGGCAACAATTCCACTCGAGTACCAAGACAATTACTACAAAGGTTTAGTCGCCAAGCTTGAACTTCATAAGCAAGCTGCCGATAGTCCAGAGATCCAAGCATTAGAAGCGGCGCTTCAGCAAAAACCAAACGATGCGAAGACCGCATCAGAATTGGCATTGCAATACCATCAAGTAAACCGCAGTGAAGAAGCAATGGACCTACTGTGGTCTTTCCTAGTCAAAGACCTCAATGCTCTTGATGGAGACATGAAAAAAGAGTTCATGGATATTCTCAGTGCACTTGGGCAAGGCAATCCTGTTGCTAGTAAGTACCGCCGCCAGCTTTATTCTCTGCTCTACTAATTAGGTTCCTTGATTCCTAAACAGTAAGTAGTCAAATACAAATTCGACAAAGCAGCTCATAAACCTTTTGAAGGCAAAACTTATAATGGGTCATAAAATCAATGTTTTATGGCCCATTTTTTATTTATAAATTTGCCCCTACTTTAAATATGCGCCAGTATGAGTAATAAACAATTCAAAACTTAAACTTGCAAAGGACTTTGTATGCCTATTGATACCTTGATTACTATTGGCGTCTTTACTATCGTCGCGTTGCTCTTTATCTTCGCAGGCGTAAAAACCGTTCCACAGGGCAACAACTGGACTGTAGAACGCTTTGGACGCTATACACATACGCTAAAACCAGGCCTTAACTTAATCATCCCATTTATTGATAAAATCGGTCAGCGAATCAATATGATGGAGCGAGTTCTTGATATTCCCGCGCAAGAAGTTATCTCTAAAGACAATGCCAATGTAGTTATTGATGCGGTGTGTTTTGTACAAGTGATTGATGCACCGCGAGCAGCGTATGAAGTAAATGACCTAGAACACGCGATTCGAAACCTAACGTTGACTAACATCCGAACGGTATTGGGTTCTATGGAACTCGATGAAATGCTCAGCCAACGTGACATGATCAACACTAAGCTATTGAACATTGTGGATGAAGCTACCAACCCTTGGGGCGTAAAAGTTACCCGTATCGAAATTAAAGACGTACAGCCACCAGCAGACCTAACTGCAGCGATGAATGCTCAGATGAAAGCGGAACGTAACAAGCGTGCCGATATCTTAGAAGCAGAAGGTGTAAGACAGGCAGAGATCCTTAAGGCTGAAGGTCACAAACAATCAGAAATTCTAAAAGCAGAAGGTGAAAAACAAGCAGCAATACTTCAAGCAGAAGCACGTGAACGTGCGGCAGAAGCAGAAGCGAAAGCAACAGAAATGGTATCGACCGCAATTGCTCAGGGTGACATGCAAGCCGTGAACTACTTTATTGCACAAGGTTATACCGAAGCATTGAAGTCAATTGGACAAGCAGAAAACGGTAAGATAATCATGCTACCACTTGAAGCGACTGGCCTAATGGGCTCTGTTGCCGGTATCGCAGAGATGTTCACACACAAGAATGATACACATAGTAAGGACTAACTTATGGTCGAATTACTAGAGCAAGTAAACCACTGGCACTGGCTAGCATTTGGTCTAGCATTGCTTGCACTTGAGCTGGTTGGAACCGGTGGTTACTTTTTGTGGATTGGTATCTCAGCCATGTTGGTCGGAGCCCTTTTAGGAGCTCTACCAATTGGTTGGCAGATGCAATGGCTTTCCTTCGCTAGCTTCTCCCTCATCACTACTTGGTTATGGTGGAGAAGACAACTATCTAGTGACAAGCAGTCAGATTCAAGTAGAGAGCTCAACCAAAGAGAAAAGCAGCTGGTAGGTCAGACCCTCACCCTTAGTGAAGACGTAAAGAAAGGTAGCTGCCGTATTAAATTCGGAGACTCTTCTTGGTCAGCAAAAGCTAGCCAAGATATTCCATCTGGCACAGAAATAAAGATTGTTGCTTTAGACGGAATCATTCTAATAATAGAGCCTCTATAACTTTTTAATATATAAAGCCTGCATTTTCAATAAATGTAGGCTTTTTTAGTTTTCATTCATCAACAACATCTTAAATATCATTATGATAGATTTAATTGATAGCAAAATAAGTTCTTATTTCATAAAGCTAAAAAATTTGAATGAATCCAAAAGGCATAAGAAAGCATAGTTTATTAGCCAATAATATATATGAATCGTTAGCATCACTATCGCTTAATTATAATTATTAAAAATGTTAAGTCCGTCAAATTTTTGAAATGTTCTTCTCCTTGTCCATACTTTCACTTATCTCAATCGGAGATAAAACTAATGGAGTTTGTATGAGACATTTTCTAATCATTCTTACGGCTATTTTTAGCTTGTCATTCGGAAGCGCTTTAGCGAGCAGTCAATCACCAGGTAACGGTAATATGGGACCTATTGTTAAGTGTTCAGATGGTAACGCGGTCACTCATGTACCACTACTGATCTGTAAACATTACGGCGGAAAAGTGCTGTGATAGGTAGTTAAGTCAGGCTAGTAATATCATTTACAGCCTGACTACTATTTATTACTAAAATGGTCTAAGTACGGCCAGATAAATTGTTTAAGATAGGACATTCCGTAGAAGCGTCACCAGGGCAGTCATTTACCCACGATTGCAATTGGGCCTTCATTTTATTGAGCTCCGCAAGCTTCAATTCTATTTCACCTAACTTCTGAGTCGCTTTCTTTTTTACTTCAAAGCTCTGTCTATTGGGATTCATGGCTAATTCCACCAAGGATTTGCACTCATCCAGTGTGAAACCAACCATTTTTGCTCTGAGCACAAACTCTAGCTGCTCGATATGAATCTCGCCATATTGCCTGTAGCCGTTTTCTGAACGATGTGGAGGGCTCATCATACCTTTACTTTCGTAAAAACGAATGGATTTCGCTGTTGTACCAACACGTCTCGCTACTTCACCAATATTCACAATGTTACCTGTAAGCTTAAAATGAAAAACCGCAGTACTGCTGTTATACAATACTGCGGTTGAAAAACATAGTTTGAGGCTTAGGTTAAAGGCTTACTCTTGCTCTAACAGCCAAATCATCGTTTGAGATTTTTCTTCGCTGTCTAGTTTATTGAACCAATAAGAAACCATTTCGATCTCTTTTGAGCCTTCTAATGGTGCTGGGTCCGCGTTCTTACGATTCTTGAATGCCCAATCTGTCACTGCAGATTGCTCTTCTTTTGTTGCTTCACCATACCAGTAATTCACCATCTCTTGCGCTTGTGATGCTTTTGGCTCTTCAGCAGAAACTGCTGCTACTGGAACAGCCGCGACTGCAGCAACCACAGGACTAAAAGCAGTATTTTTATCCCCTGTATTCACGATAGCTTCAACGTAGCCTGCAGGAACAGAAAACGAAATACTATTGGCATTTGAAACCTGGATATCAAAAACCAAGTCTTTAAAGGGGGCTTCATCGAATAATTCATTCGAAACTGGAAACTTCACATACTGAGTTTGAGTACAGATATCACTGCATGTCTCAGCTGATGCTGCATAAGGTTTTAACTGGACCTTATCGTCTGCTCCCTTAACTCGCGCAAAACGATATTCATTATAATTTTTGAAATACTGCAGCTCCATTGTGATGTATGAATCCGGAACTGCGCGATCGTTGGTAGGGGTAACATAATTCAATTCTAGGGATGAGTTCACTAATTGTCCTTGCTTTACCTCAAGTACGTCAGGAGTTAACGACTCACCAACAACCACTTGGTAATTTTGCTTACTTTCTATTCTTTTGACAGCGTCCGTAAAGTCGCTGCTTGAATCCAATGTAGTGCACCCAATTAAGAACAAAGGAATCGACGCTAAAACTATTTTTTTCATATTAACTACCTCGAGGTTTTCACCCTAATATTATTCGATGCCTTTGATTTCTTAGGCTAGACCATAAACGAAGATGCGCCGACTTATTAGCCAGCGCATTTTTTCTTCACAATACACCTTTATTAGAAGCCGTACTCTAAACCTACGCGAGTTACGAATGTGTCAGTTTGTGCTCCGCCAGATTTAATATCACGTTGAGCCAAACGGATGTAAGGAACAAAGCCATTATGTACGTACATTAACTGACCTGAGATTACACTATCTTCATCATCCTGTTTTACGCCCGCTGTTTTTGAATCCATATTTGCCGCATAACCAAGCTTGAAGCCCCAAGGACCGTTCCAGTATTGACCAATTACAGAGTAAGAAGCTTGCTCTGACTTATCTCCACCTTGTACGTCTGATTCACCAGCTTTATAAGCGGCTGAGATGCCAAAGCCTGCAGGCAGTGATGCTTCAAAGCCGACTAGGTAACCAAATGTATCAGACATTTTAGCGTCAGTTGCAGCAATAGCATCACCAAAATTAATACCAGTCCCACAACCTGACGCCTCTACACATGTACTCGCAGCTGTTGCTGCTGATAGTTCGCGATCAGATTCAGCTTCTACTGCAGCATGGAAAGTAATCGTGTCTGCCAAACGATAATGAGCAGCTGCACCATAGAAGTAGTTATCTTTAACGCTTGAGTCACCACGACCCGTTGCAAGGTTAAAAGTAAAACCATTTAAATCAGCTGAGTCATAACGTGCCATATCACCATGACGATCGCGGTTGTATTTAACATCACCGCCCCAGTCCCATACTGCGCCCAAACCAGGGTTAGCGTAAGGCCAGTCAATTACTTCGTACATAGGAGTCAGCATACGACCAAAGCGTACTTTACCCCAGTCACCCTGAAGGCCTACAAACGTGTCACGATTACCCAATGTTGCGCCGTCTCCGTTTTCACCAACATAACCAGATTCTACCTGCATAAATATGTTTAGGTTATCAAACATGTCTTTGCTTGCACGGAAGCCGATACGAGATTCATTCTCGTAATCGTAACCAGTACCTGTATCAGTTTTAACACCTGCTTTAGTTTCCTCTGAGTCATAGTTAACAACAGAGATAGCTGCAACACCATAAGCTTGTACATTAAAATCAGAAATGATGCCTACTTGAGATGATTCTGTCCCAGCAATTGCTCCTGAAGAAATCATCGCTACTGAAGCACCTAGTAGAGTACGTTTGAAAAATTTGTTTTCCATGGAATAAGACTCCTAAAAATGGATATAGCTGTTTGAATATTCCCCACCTAAAGTTGGCCGCCGTAGAGAGAAATACCTTTTCTTGTTTGAGAACCCTTAACGCTGAATTCTCTATTTCCTTTCTGGGTATACACATCGTGCATCCATGGCATTAAGACTAACTTCGCCCTCAAAAAGATCAATGAGAACTTAATTTTCACCTAAAAAAATATGAGTTAGTGCAAATTTACCATGTACTTAGTGATCCAGATCGATAAATTAGCAAGGCCACACAAAACAACCGTAAAACCATAAAAAACAGCAACTTAAAACAAAACACCCTTTATAAAAATAGATATGACTCGCATTTCTGATACAACTATACCGCTATTTCATTAATGTTGAGCACCGTCACTGTCCTGATTTTATAGTTCATATAGGAACAAAATTCTCAACAATTAAGAAGCCACCATTTTTATAGCAGATACAAAAAAGGCACTCCCTTAAAGGAGTGCCTTTGAGCTTTTTTTACCTGAATTTACTTACGAAAGAAGAGCAATTAGATCTTCTTCGGTTCTTATTTCGATACCTAAATCTTGTGCTTTGGTTAACTTAGAACCTGCCGCTTCTCCGGCAAATAGGATATCGGTTTTCTTAGATACACTGCCTGTGACTTTGGCACCTAACGCTTGAAGTGCCGCTTTCGCTTCACTTCGGCCCAATTTAGATAGAGAACCCGTTAGCACAACCACTTTGCCCTCTAGAGGCAATTCTTGGTCATCTGGCGTATCTTCAATCACAGGCCAGTTCACACCCAGTTCTATGAGCTGTTCAACGACCGCTCGATTTTTCTCTTGTGAGAAGAAAGCCGTAATATGACTAGCAACGATATCACCAATATCAGACACCTCAACGAGCTGCTCATGAGTTGCCGCTTGTACTAGCTCTAATGTCTTGAAATGCTGAGCTAAGTTCATCGCTGTCGCTTCACCGACTTCACGAATTCCGAGTGAATAAAGAAAGCGCGCTAACGTCGTATCTTTCGCTTTATTCAACGCGCTCACCACGTTCTGAGCCGATTTAGGCCCCATACGATCAAGCACCGTAATCACACCTGCACTGAGTTTAAATAGGTCCGCTGGTGTCTCGACCATCTCGCGATCGACAAGCTGCTCTATGACTTTCACGCCAAGACCATCAACATCAAGCGCCTTTCTAGATACAAAGTGCTTAAGCGCTTCTTTACGCTGAGCCTGACACACCAAACCGCCAGTACAACGCGCTACAGCTTCTCCCTCTACACGCTCTACCGCAGAACTGCATACAGGGCATGTATCAGGGAAAACGATACCTTTAGCCGTCTCAGGGCGACGGTCTTGTACAACCGCGACAATCTGTGGAATCACATCGCCAGCACGGCGGATAATGACACTATCGCCAACCTTGACACCCAAACGAGCAATCTCGTCGGCGTTGTGCAGCGTAGCATTACTCACTGTTACACCACCGACAAAGATAGGTTCTAGTTTAGCTACCGGCGTAATAGCGCCGGTACGGCCTACCTGAAACTCAACATCGTTAAGCAAGGTAATCTCTTCTTGAGCCGGGAACTTGTATGCAATTGCCCAGCGAGGCGCTCTAGCAACAAAGCCAAGCACTTCTTGCGCCGCAATATCATCGACTTTAATCACCACACCATCGATCTCGTAAGCTAGAGCATCACGGCGGGTCATAATGTCTTGATAATATTCCTTTACGTCTTCAAGTGAGCTAAGTTGCTTCGTCTCAGGACACATTGGCAGTCCCCAACTTTTTAGCTGTAAGAAACGTTGGTAATGGCTACTTGAGAGCTCTGCACCTTCAACAACACCCACGCTGTAAGCATAGAAAGCTAATGGGCGTTTTGCGGTAATACGTGAATCAAGCTGACGCAAGCTACCTGCCGCTGCATTACGTGGGTTAACAAAGACTTTCTCACCTTTCTTCAACGCCATCTCGTTCAGTTTATCGAAGCCGGCTTTTGGCATAAACACTTCACCACGCACTTCGATACGTTCAGGCCAACCTTCGCCTTGTAGTTTAAGTGGAATCGAGCTGATAGTTCGAACGTTTTCAGTGATGTTTTCACCCGTTGCGCCATCACCACGAGTCGCCGCTTGAACTAATGTACCGTTCACATAAAGCAAGCTCACAGCGAGGCCATCGAGTTTAGGCTCACAACAGAAAGTCTTAAGGTTCGCGGTAGGTGCTCTATCGGACATACGCTTATTAAACGCATCTAGGTCTTCATCAGAGAATGCATTATCCAGAGAAAGCATTGGGATCTCGTGAGTCACTTGCGTAAAGCCATCTAGCGGCTGACCACCAACACGTTGACTAGGTGAGTCCACGGTTACGAGCTCTGGATTCTCTTCTTCGATCTTTAGCAACTGCTGCATTAATCGATCGTACTCAACATCAGGGATCTCTGGGCTATCTTCTACGTAATAACGAACGGCATGATAGTGCAGAGTTTCTCTTAACTGCTCTAAGGTCACTTGAATCGATTCTTTCATATCATTCTCTGTCGTGATTGAAATATCAAAAAGGGCTCCCTTAGGAGCCCTTTTCTATAAATATAGATTATTTACTAGGCTAAACAATATGGCTAAGCGTTCGCTGCCGACATGAAGTCCCTAATCTGTTTGCGGTAGTCTGATAAACGGTTTGGCGTCATTAAGTTACGTGATTCATCCAAAACGTTTCCTCCCATATCATCAGCGATCTTCTGTGCCGCACTCAACATCACATTGAAGTTTTGATCAGCTTGACCATAGCATGGTAATGTCATGAAGAACGAAATACCTTTAGTCGTAAAGTCAGCTGGATCATCATGCTCTAAAGTACCAGGTTGCATCATATTTGCGACACTGAAGATAACCTTAGGCTCACCAGCTGATTGTGAAAAGCAGTGGTAAATAGACATCTCACCGTAGGTTAAGCCATTGTTCTCCATGCTGCGGAAAAGTTCAGTACCAACAAATGGGATCTCTCCAGCACAGTGAACATTGAGGACAATCACCTCTAAGCCTAATTCTTCATCTTGCTTTGTTTCTTCAACAGGAGCTGCTGCTTGTGGAGCAACACTCTCTTTAGCTGCGAATGGTTCACTTGCAGTAAAAGTTTGTTGTGAAGCCATTGGCTCACTTACGACTACAGGCTCCTCAACTTGTTCAGCTGTAACTTCTTCAAAAGAACCGTACTGCTCTTTAAAACCTGCATGGCTTTCTTTTTGCTCATAGTTCAGTTCGAAGCTAGGAGCCTCTGGTTCTACCGCTTGTTCAACATGTCCCGGTTCGCTATCAACCTTGATAGGGTCTTCAACACTGAAAGAAGGCAAATCATTCAACTCGATATCGTCTTGTTGCTCTTCTTTTGGTTGTGGTGCTGTAAGCGGATCAGAATCGATCAGCGGATCAGCCGCAGACGGCGATACTGCAAAATCCGGCTCTTTACGCTCTTTTCGGATTATCTCAAAATTATCTTCTGGGGCGAATGAACGGTTTGGGATGGTTTCAGCATCGTCTAAGCTATCATTATCTAGCTTACCAAGTGGTTTATCTCCAAACTTTGCTTTCCCTTCTTTTTTACTCGTCCACAAACCGTGGAACAATAATGCGGCGATAGCTAGTGCGCCAACAACAATGAGTACAAATCGCAATTCCTGCATTTTTCGCTCTCAGCTTTCTTAGTCAACTAGCGGAAAGACGCTGTCACTAAGTTGGGTTAATTTGACCAATATCACTACTCTATCAAAAGTAGCCACTGTTTTAGAACAACTTAATACAATTAGTTCCTTAGATGGTGTGATTTTCGCCACGCTTTTTTTCTTAATTTTGGTCGAGTACACTAGACGTGTTTACTATTTAACCAAATTCACATGTGACCTAAATTAAATATGACTATTGAATCTGTTCCCCGCTCTGGCTTTGGCTATTTTGTTTTCGGTATAAAGATCGCGTTGTCTCCGAGCATTCGCAAATTTGTACTGCTTCCTCTTCTTGCCAACGTGTTACTCGTTGGCGGTGCGCTTTTTTATATCTTCTCTAACCTCAACACCTGGATCGAAGGTTGGATCGAAGGTTTACCAAGCTTCTTATCTTGGTTGTCATATGTTTTGTGGCCACTATTGGTATTAACCGTGTTGGCGACCTTTTCATATTTCTTCAGCACACTTGCCAATTTCATTGCCGCTCCTTTCAATGGTCTACTCTCAGAAAAAGTCGAAGAGCTGCTTAGCGGTAAAAAAGTTAATGACGACGGTTTGCTGGATGTTTTAAAAGATACTCCGCGCATTTTAGCAAGAGAATGGCGCAAGCTTGTCTACGTTCTGCCAAAAGCGATCGGTTTATTCTTACTTTTATTAATTCCTGCACTCGGTCAAACCGTCGCGCCATTTTTATGGTTCATCTTCACCGCATGGATGTTAGCGATTCAATACGCCGACTACCCATTCGACAATCATAAAATCAAATTTGATGACATGAGAAATAATTTGAAACAAAAACAAGGTAAGAGCTATAGCTTTGGTGCACTTGTTTCTGTGTGTACTACCATTCCCGTTCTCAACCTGATCGTAATGCCGGTTGCTGTGTGTGGTGCAACTGCAATGTGGGTTGCTGAATTTAAAGACCAAGCTCTACGCTCTCGCTAATTCTTCCCTCTGTATTCGCCTATCTATTTGAAGTTCTGATTTCACTGTAGATAGGCGTCAATTCTGCTACATATCTATATGATATAACTTTTTAATCCTTTTACCTTTTTTTCAACTTGTTTAATCTAAATTCAAGCTAAACAAACATCGAAAGACACTAGACGGTAAAGTGATTGATATACATACGTTTAGTGCTGTCATTAAATGAAGGAATATCGCATGAGCAAGATCTACGAAGACAACACCCTAACGATTGGTAATACACCTCTAGTCCGCCTAAATAAAGTAAGCAAAGGTAACGTCCTAGCTAAGATCGAAGCTCGTAACCCTAGCTTCAGTGTAAAGTGTCGTATCGGTTCTAACATGATCTGGGAAGCAGAAAAAGCAGGTACCCTTAAGCCAGGTATCGAGCTTGTTGAACCAACCAGTGGTAATACAGGTGTTGCACTCGCATTCGTAGCAGCAGCACGCGGTTACAAACTTACGCTGACGATGCCTGAGTCAATGAGCTTAGAACGTCGTAAGCTGCTTAAAGCACTAGGCGCAAATCTAGTTCTAACTGAAGCACCAAAAGGCATGAATGGCGCGATTGCTAAAGCAGAAGAAATTGTTGCTTCAGATCCAGACAAGTACCTACTGCTACAACAATTCAACAACCCAGCTAACCCACAAATTCACGAGCAAACAACCGGCCCTGAAATCTGGGAAGCAACAGACGGCGAAATTGATGTATTTGTAGCTGGTGTAGGTACAGGTGGTACTATAACTGGTACAAGTCGGTACATTAAAGGTGAAAAAGGCAAAGCCATCACTTCTGTAGCAGTAGAGCCCGCAGAATCTCCAGTAATCGCACAGGCGCTTGCAGGTGAAGAAATCAAACCAGCTCCACACAAAATCCAAGGTATCGGTGCAGGTTTCATCCCTGGAAACTTAGATTTAGAACTTATCGACCGCGTCGAGTCAGTAACTTCTGAAGAAGCAATTGAAATGGCTCAGCGACTGATGAAAGAAGAAGGTATTCTTGCAGGTATCTCTTCTGGCGCAGCAGTAGTAGCGGCAAACAGAATATCTGAACTAACTGAATTTGCAGGAAAAACCATTGTAACCGTACTTCCAAGTTCTGGTGAGCGTTACTTAAGCACAGCGCTATTTGCAGGTATCTTTACGGAAAAAGAGAACCAACAATAATATGTGGTCAAATCAATTTTTCCTCCAAAAAAGCCCCGTTTAGGGGCTTTTTTGTTGATCCCTGCCCCACCTTTGGTAATATCGGCTCTGTTTTATTTTTCGCTTCAAAATAAAAGAAGCAATAAACAGATTCTGAAGGTCGTGAGTCCTCAACAAAAGATGACCATGGCTGGATAAAAATTTATAACCAGTCTAAGTTCTAACAAGAACATGGCGTACTAGCCTCTAGCGCATTTGGGCTAAAGCAGTTAAGCTAAACTGGTTACAAACTTACAAAAAATAAATTAATTGGGGTATATAAAATGTACGAGAAGCAAGTAGAAATCACAGCAGAAAACGGTCTTCACACTCGTCCAGCTGCACAGTTCGTTAAAGAAGCAAAATCTTTCGACGCTGACATCACAGTGACTTCTAACGGCAAAAGCGCTAGCGCGAAAAGCCTGTTCAAACTACAAACTTTAGGCCTTGTAAAAGGTACTAACGTAACTATTTCAGCTGAAGGTCCTCAAGCTCAGCAAGCAGTTGACCACCTAGTTGCTCTTATGGATCAACTACACTAATACGGTCTCCTTCTTTCAAAGCCATTTTGCATAGCAAAGTGGCTTTGTTCGAAATAGATAGGAATAAGCTCGACATTAGTCGACGACTTAATGTCACACACTCTCCCGTTTACAGTTGAACAACTAAGGTAAGGCTATGATTTCAGGCATCCTAGCATCTCCTGGTATTGCTTTCGGTAAAGCACTACTACTTCAAGAAGATGAAATTGTCCTAAACACTCAATCTATCTCTGACGACCAAGTTGAAGCAGAAGTACAGCGTTTCTTTGACGCTCGTAACAAATCAGCTCAACAACTTGAAGTTGTTAAGCAAAAAGCACTTGAAACTTTTGGCGAAGAAAAAGAAGCAATCTTTGAAGGCCACATCATGCTGCTTGAAGATGAAGAGCTAGAAGAAGAGATTTTAGCACTCATCAAGAAAGAAAAAATGCACGCAGACAACGCGATCCACACGGTGATCGAAGAGCAAGCTTGTGCGCTTGAATCTCTTGATGATGAGTACCTAAAAGAGCGTGCAACTGATATCCGTGATATCGGTACTCGTTTCGTTAAAAATGCTCTAGGCATCAACATCGTTTCACTGAGTGACATCGATGAAGAAGTTATCCTAGTAGCTTACGACCTAACGCCATCTGAAACTGCACAAATCAACCTAGACTACGTTCTTGGTTTCGCTTGTGACATCGGCGGTCGTACATCTCACACTTCAATCATGGCACGTTCTCTTGAGCTTCCAGCTATCGTTGGTACTAACGATATCACTAAGCAAGTTAAGAACGGCGACATGCTTGTGCTAGACGCGATGAACAACAAGATCATCATCAACCCTTCTGAAGCTGAACTAGCAGAAGCTAAGAAGATCAAAGCAGATTTCGAAGCAGAAGCGGCTGAACTAGCAAAACTAAAAGATTTGCATGCTGAAACTCTAGACGGTCACCGTGTAGAAGTTTGCGGCAACATCGGTACAGTAAAAGACTGTGACGGTATCCTGCGTAATGGCGGTGAAGGCGTTGGTCTGTACCGTACTGAATTCCTATTCATGGACCGTGACGCACTTCCTACTGAAGAAGAGCAATACGTTGCTTACAAAGAAGTAGCTGAAGCAATGAACGGTGAGTCAGTGATCATCCGAACTATGGATATTGGTGGCGATAAAGATCTTCCATACATGGATCTTCCAGAAGAGATGAACCCTTTCCTAGGCTGGCGTGCAGTACGTATCAGCTTGGATCGTCGTGAAATCCTACGTGACCAACTACGTGGTATCCTACGTGCATCTGCACACGGTAAACTACGCATCATGTTCCCAATGATCATTTCTGTTGAAGAGATCCGTGAACTGAAGAAAGCAATCGAAGAGTACAAAGCTGAACTTCGCGCTGAGGGCCTAGCTTTTGATGAAAACATCGAAATCGGCGTAATGGTTGAGACTCCAGCAGCAGCTGCAATCGCACACCACCTAGCGAAAGAAGTATCTTTCTTCTCTATCGGTACTAACGACCTAACGCAATACACTCTTGCGGTAGACCGTGGTAACGAAATGATTTCTCACCTATACAACCCACTATCTCCTGCTGTTCTTACAGTAATCAAGCAAGTGATCGATGCATCACACGCTGAAGGTAAGTGGACTGGTATGTGTGGTGAGCTTGCTGGTGATGAGCGTGCAACATTGCTTCTTCTTGGTATGGGCCTAGATGAGTTCTCAATGAGCGGCATCTCTATCCCTAAAGTTAAGAAAGTAATCCGTAACTCTAACTTCGCAGAAGTTAAAGCTATGGCTGACGAAGCACTATCTCTACCTACAGCTGCTGAAATTGAAGCTTGCGTAGAAAAATTCATCGCTGAGAAATCTCAGTAATCATCAAATTCTTAATAGAGTTAGACGGCTAAAAATAGTCGTCTAATTTGTTAGATTGGTATAGTATATTCTATAGAATAAAACTAAACGTTAGGAGCATGACACAATGGGTCTGTTTGACAAACTGAAAAAGCTTGTATCTGATGATAGCGCTGATGCTGGTGCAATCGAAATCATTGCACCTCTTTCTGGTGAAATCGTAAACATCGAAGATGTGCCAGATGTAGTTTTCGCTGAGAAAATCGTTGGTGACGGCATCGCGATCAAACCAGCTGGCGAAAAAATGGTAGCTCCAGTTAACGGTACTATCGGTAAGATCTTCGAAACTAACCACGCATTCTCTATCGAGTCTGACGACGGTGTTGAGCTTTTCGTTCACTTCGGTATCGATACTGTTGAACTTAAAGGCGAAGGCTTCACTCGCGTAGCTGAAGAAGGTCAATCTGTTAAAGCTGGTGACACTATCATCACTTTCGACCTAGCGCTTCTAGAAGAGAAAGCGAAATCTACGCTTACTCCAGTTGTTATCTCTAACATGGACGAAATCAAAGAGCTAAACAAGCTTTCTGGTTCTGTAACTGTTGGTGAAACTCCAGTTCTTAAAGTAACTAAGTAATCTCGATTACCTATCTACTTTTACTAAAACGCTTCCTAAGGGTGGCGTTTTTTGTGCCTTTTATATTCGCATGTTAGTTGACTAATGACTCTCCTCCTCTCTGACAGCGAAATTCCCCTCTTTTGCAGAACCCTTTCACGAATATAGAGCCCCCCCACTCCCCCATCTACGTCATTCCCTACAGGGAGGGACAATCGTTATAGAGAATCTCGCTTTTCACCCCCTACTTAGCAATTCCCCTAAACATTCTTACCATTCGCAGAAAAGCAAAAACCCAGCGAAGCTGGGTTTGTTTAGCGCTCATCTCTCACCACGAGCTAATTTGTGGAGGCCTTACGCTAACGCTTTGTCTCAACAACATTTATAGTCAACGCGGCTTTTTAATCGATTAGCCTAGTAGGCTAAGTGCCGAGTTCGGCGCTTGCTTCGCTTGAGCAAGAATCGAGCTTGAAGCTTGAGAAAGGATCTGAGACTTAGTCATCTGAGTTGTTTCTTTCGCGAAGTCAGTATCTTTAATACGGCTCTTAGATGCGTTAACGTTCTCATTAATGTTGTCTAAGTTGCTGATTGCATGGTCGAAACGGTTTTGGAAAGCACCTAGCTCTGCACGGTGGCTGTCTACGTACTTCAATGCTGCATCGATTACAGCTACAGACTCTTGTGCGCCG
>NZ_JBQKUM010000067.1:0-25729 GCF_054968605.1 Pseudoalteromonas sp. G5_S1_14_S5
TAACTACAAAGGTACGGTTTATCATGGGTCACCCATCAAGAACTCACTACTCGATAAACTCAACGTGGGTGATATTCTGCATGAGAAAGCGTTTTTATCAACATCAACTCTACCAAGTATCGCCAAGAACTTTTCTTCAGCCGGTGTTTATGAAGGTACTTCTGCTGCTCAATTCAAAATTGAGCTTAAATCGGCAGGTCGCGCCATTAACGCGTACACGTTCAAACCGGATGAAGCAGAAATCCTCGCTAAGCCAGACACTTACTTTCGAGTAGAAGCGATTGAGCGAGTATCACCCTACAAAAACTACATCAAGATGCGAGAAGTAAAGAACCCCGCACGGTACCTGAAAGCGGAACCTGATATCCACATTTATGACAGTTACAGCGGTGAAGAAGTCGCGGTTCGCAACCGTAGCTCACTCTATTGCCTGTAGTGCAGCGTTCCTGCTACTTTGTAAGCGACTGATAAAAAAGACCATCATAATGATGGTCTTTTTTATTATTGAAACTGGGGTCATTTAACTACTTGTTTTACGCATTATCTTGCCACAAATATATTCGCCAATAGGCATCGCTGAAGTCGCCGCGGGCGATGGTGCATTGCACACATGCAAGCTTCTTGGGCTTTCCGCAAACAGGAAGTCATGAACCAAAGTACCATCCTTCAGTACCGCTTGAGCACGAATACCTGCCGGATAGGGTTTGAAGTCAGACAGCGTGATGCTTGGGCAGTACTTATTAACCAACTTTAGATACCCCGCCTTCCACCACGAGTTTTTGAACTCAACCAAACCGGTTTTTAGATGCTTAGCCGTCACCTTCCAAAAACCAGCAAAGCTCAGCATCTGCAAGGTATCCTTAACGCTAAAATTCAATTTACCGTAACCTTCCCGCTTCCACCCTTGAACCGCGTTAGGCCCTACCGTTACCGAGCCATCAATCATGCGTGTTAAATGTACACCGAGGAAAGGCAGTTCAGGATCAGGGATCGGATAGATAAGGTGATTCACCACTTGGTTATGTTTAGCATCAAGCTGATAATATTCACCGCGATAAGGGACGATTTGGAAATCAGTTTCAATACCAAGCATCTTAGTCATTCTGTCCGCCATTAGGCCTGAGCAAGTGATCAAAAATCGACTGTTCAGCTGCAAGGTTTGCCCATCCACTTTGCAGGTTAACTGAACCTCATCGTCTTGCTCATCAGCCAAGATAACTTCAGTGCCTAAGCTGAGCTTACCACCCGCCTCAACAAACTGCTGAGCCATCACTTCAGTGACTTTTTTGTAGTCGACAACACTGGTGGTTTTGACATAAATCGCCCCTAAACCTGTGATGTTCGGTTCGGCCAGTTTGAGCTGCGCTTGGTCTAACAAATCGACATCAATATCGTTATCATGACAACGCTGATAGAGCGCGTTCATGCGCTCAAATTCTTGCTCATTGGTTGCAACCAATAACTTGCCGCAGTTTTCGACGGGGATATCGTGTTGGCGACAAAACGCGATGGTGCGCTCCACGCCACGCTTACAGAAATCCGCTTTCAAGCTACCCGGAGCATAGTAAACGCCAGCATGAATCACACCACTGTTGTGACCCGTTTGGTGCTGCGCAAAGCCACGCTCCTTTTCGACTAAAAGGATACTTTTATCAGGGTGAGCTTGTTGCAGTTGCCATGCCGTCGACACGCCAACAATGCCACCACCAACGATAATATAGTCGTATATTGAGTTCATAATGTTCCTACATTCAGTCCTTTAAATTATAGGGAAGAAGCGACAGTATCAGGCTCGGTTTGAGGCAAAGACTTTTGCTCTTCATCCGACGGCTTTTTCACTTGGTTGATATCGTACTTACGACCGCTGTAGATGAAGATAGCAACAAACAGTGCTACACCGAGCAGGCGAATCACGATTGACACATCAGGCCATACCAAAGCAACACCTAAGGCAATCAATACTGCGCGCAGCACAAGATTGATTTCACTCTCGAGGTAGCCTTCGATCGCTGCAATAAACGCATAAGTACCAATAATAGCAAAGCCGCCAGCCACTAAAACCGAGGTCACATCCCAACTAACTAAGTTGGTGTAAGCGATAAGCAGTGGTACCAAGTACAAGCCTTTGGCGATCTTCCATGCCATTAAACCCGTTCTCATTGGCGGCGTTTTAGCAATCGTCGCTGCCGCAAAAGCGGTCAAACAAACCGGTGGCGTCACGTTACTGTCTTGCGATAACCAGAAAATGATTAAGTGTGCAGACAATAGAGCAAGGCTGATCGCTTCTAAGCCTAAGCTTTGCTCAAGCAGCGTTTCCACAAAATCAGCGGGCACTAACGCAATCAGTTCTTTTGCGGTTTCCAGAGCCATTGGTGCATTAAGCAGTTCCAGCTTTTCTGGTGCAGCCAACATGAAAATCGCTTTCGCCTGCTCTGGTAACTGTCCCGAAACCAACAGGTCAAGCAGCTGGCTTTCAGCAATTAACTTGTACAAGGCTGGAGCAGACAGGGTACCCAACACGATGTAAGCCGCAGTAACTGGCAGGCCCATACCGAGAATCAAAGATGCCAGCGCGATCAAGGCAATCATCACCAACAAGTCACCATTGGCCCAGCTATTGATCATCAATGAGAAGGTGTTACCAATACCCGTGGTGCTAATCACGTTGATCACCAAACCAATACCTACGAGTAATACGGCTGTGGTTGCCATGTTTTTTGCGCCTTGAGAAAGCGCTTCGATGATCGCCTTTGGTCCCATTTTATGATTTTTGGAAAACCACGAAGCAACAACGACCGAGATGATTGAGATACCCGCAGCGTAGGTCGGCGTAAAGCCTTGCACCAATAAAGTCACTAGCACCGCAAGAGGGATAAGATTATGCCAACCAGACAAGAGTACTTTTAATAGAGGCTCACAACCCGAAGAGACTTTTTGTACACCGCTACGCTTCGCTTCAATACGTACGAAAAACGCCACCGACAAGAAGTAGATAAGCGCTGGCAAGAAAGAGACCGCAATGATATCTACATAAGGGATCTGCGTGTAAGACGCCATGATAAAAGCACCAGCCCCCATCACGGGTGGCATCAACTGCCCACCTGTTGATGCAGCTGCTTCCACACCAGCAGCAAAGCGTGAAGGGAAACCCGCTTTTTGCATTAGAGGAATACTGATCACGCCCGTCGACACCGTATTAGCCACGCTAGAACCGGACACTGAGCCCATCAAACCAGAGCCAATCACCGCAATAAAGCCGGGACCACCGATCACTTTGCCCGCTGCCGCGCGAGAGACATCAATGATGTAGTCACCGACACCCGAGCGCACTAAAAAAGCGCCAAATAGGATAAACATGAACACGAAGGTCCAGCTGATTCTAGAGATAGAACCAAACATACCTTCCGATGAATAAAAGCTTCGGTAAAGTAGTGTCTCAAGGCTCAAACCAGGAAAGTGGAAGATGCCACTGGTCCATTGCCCCCAAAGTACCACGTAGCTCAAACAGACTAAGATAAGCACTGGAATAAACCAGCCCATGGTACGACGAATCAGCTCAATGACGATAACAATCGCCAAAATAGAGAAGAACCAATCACTGGCGATGAACTTCACGCCTCGTTCATAAAGGGCATCCTCTGCAAAGGGGATATAGATAAGGCAAGCCAATGCTGCCAAGACAATGCCGATATCGACAGCAAGAGCCACCTTGCTCTTTTTTAACGAGATATGAGCGGGATACCAAAGCGCACAAATGATTGCGAAACCAGCAAAGTGAGTCGCTGAAATCCAAAGCTCAGGCAAGGTAGATAAGGTATTAAACCAAATGTGTAATAGGGAGAGAATCACTCCCATGGTTGTTATTGCTTTGCCTACCCAAGGAAAATCCGTTCGGGTCGGCAATTCAAATTTTTTCAGTTCCTGCTGCAGCGAATCGCTCATAGAAAACTCCTGCTCTCCACAGCAAAATGCGCAGAGAAAATCCATAAAATAAGCAGGTGCACGAACCCATTCACAATGTGAACGCGCACCTAGCGGTTAAGCCATTAAATGTGGGGATCGACTAAAACAGTTAGTCGACGAAAGCCGTTAGTTAACGATCAGCTCAGAAGGAAGCTCGATGCCCACTTCTTTGTAGTAACGTGCTGCGCCCGGGTGAAGTGGAACAGGCAGACCTGCAATCCCTTTCTCAAGCGCCATGGCTTTGGTTGCTTTGTGGATACCTTGTAGGAAAGGTAGGTTTTCATAGATAGCTTTGGTCAGTTGGTAGACATCTTCTTCTGAGATATCTTCACGAACCGCTAGGAAGTTAGGTTGAGCGATTGTAGTGATCGGCTTATCAACACCAGGGTAGGTATTGGCAGGGATCTCGTACTTGGTCCAGATGTTGTAATCGCCATTCGCTTGTTTGATCTGTTCATCGGTAAACGACAGGATTTGAATATCTTCACCTAGAGCTGCAAAAGCTTGGGTTACCGCGCCCACAGGTACACCTGCTGGGGTGTTCATGCCATCAATGGTGCCGTTTTGTAATGCGCTCGCGCTACCGCCGTAACCCATAAAGGCAAGTTTAAATTGTTCTGGGTTCACTGATAGGCCCTTCATAATCTGGCGACCTGAGTTTTCTGTACCTGAATTTTTCTTACCGATAGAAAATTTCTTGCCGTTGAGGTTTTCTAAATCGCTCATGGTGCCGGTTTCAGCCAGGTCCGAACGAACAATAAAGTGTTCAACATTTTGCCAAAGCATAGAGACAGAGCGCAGCTGAGTTTGGCTACCCGATTTTTCGTATGGCCCCAGCCCCTGCCAAGCCCACGCGCCGTATAAACCTTGCAAGATAGCAAACTGAGCTTCATTTTCATTCAGCAGTTTTACGTTCTCGCCCGATCCGGCAGAACTGATAGCCGCCAAAGAAAAGTGCTGCTTTGGCGCAAGCTTAACTTTACTCAATGTCGCCAACGCTACGCCTACTGGGTAGTAAGTGCCGCCTGTTGAAGCTGTCGCTAGAATATAGCTGCGTTCTTCTTGAGCTGAAGCGTTGCTGATGAGGCCAATAGATGCCATTGCGATTGCTAAAGTTTTAACTAGCTTGTTGTATTTCATTGTTACTCTCCATGTAGAGTTATTCACGTTATAGTTTTGTTAACAACAACAGCCAATAAGCAAGCACAATGCCAAAACCTAAGACATTGATTTAATTAAATTTAAACAAAGAGATCAATAACAGTAGGCGGATTATTGCTTATTCAGCGCAGATAGCATGAGCCATTTTTTGCTTACTAAAAACGAGCATTAACATCTATACAAAGTTAGCTACATCACACTTTACGTGCGAAATGTGACCAACAGTTATAAAATCACAAATACAGAGTGAGCCATTTATTGCTCATTAATTTTTAATGAACACTGCAATTTTGTTGCTCACTAAGATTTGACATAGTCGTTTCGATTCAGCGCATAGCGCACCATTTTTTGGTTCAGTGTTCGGCGAGGTAGATCCAAATCTTGCATCACATCATTAATACGCCCTTGATAACGCACTAACGCATCGTGAATCACCTTGCGTTCAAAGCTCTGCACCTGCACCACCAACGGAATTCCCGCTGTGGCAGATTCCGTTACCGAGTTGGGACGACACGCCAAGATATCCCCAACGGTTAGGCTCTCATCTAACGCAAAACGAATCGCGACATTGCGCAGCTCACGCACATTACCCGGCCAAGCATACGACAATAACGCATGGCGATCCGCTTCACTGGCCACTCGAGTTTCACTGTTCGCTTCTTGAGTAAAGTGTTCAAAAAGAATCAACGCATCCTCTTCACGTTCACTGAGTGGCGGCAAGTGCAGCTGGGCAACGTTCAAGCGATAGAACAGGTCTTGACGAAAGTCAGGATGGTTCAATAAATCACACTTCGAGGCAGAGACTACCCTCAAATCAACGTGTTGCTGCTGGTTACCCCCCACACGCTCAACAACATTGTCTTGTAGGGTTCGCAGCACTTTCACCTGCATAGACAAAGGCATGCTCTCGATTTCATCAAGGAAAACCGTGCCTTTATCAGCAACCTCAAGCTTACCGATGCGTCGCTTAGCAGCTCCAGTAAAGGCTCCGGCCTCATGCCCAAACAGTTCGCTCTCAAACAAATTTTCTGGAATAGCACCACAATTGAGCGGCACAAAAGGGTGTCTTTTACGCTCACTAAACTCATGCAAGCAAGAAGCGACCAACTCTTTACCACAGCCAGTTTCACCATAGATGATCACATTGGTATCTATGGAAGCCACCTTCTGTATTTGTTCGCGCAGTTCACACATCACCTTACTGCGTCCAATCAGAACCTGCTCAATGCCCTTTAGATTATTTAAGTAGCTTTGGCGGTTAACTCTGTCTTGGCTGCTTTGATACTTCTCGACCGCTTCAGAGACAGTTTGGGAAAGGCGCTCAGGGTCAAACGGCTTCTCGATGAAATCATAGGCGCCTTGATGTAACGCCTTTACCGCCATATCAACATCACCATGCCCGGTAATCAAAATAACCGGGATTTCTGGCACCAGACTTTTAAAACGTCCAAGCAGCTCTACCCCATCTATATCGGGCAAACGCACATCACTAATGATGGTGTGAAAATCGTCTTGCTTAACTGCGCTTAACGCATCTTGTCCAACCTCAAACACAGTGACATCAAATCCTGCTAACTGTAACCATTGGCTGGTTGCTTGACGCACAATCGCATCATCTTCAATCAAAGCTATACGTTGCATGGTCTATTCCTAACACTTGAACCAAATATGCCGCCCACGGTATTCAAAAACCGAGCAGACGAAAAGGAGCTAGCTCCCACTTTGAGTAACACCTCTTTAACAGTTTTATGATGTTTGTTAGGTTCAACTTGTTTGACTCTCCTACAACTCGAAAAGTAAACATAAAATGACTTTAAACTACTAATTTTAAAGGGTTTAATCAAGAATGATGAGTAATAATCGATATTGGTTATTTCTGTTTGCCTGTTTAATCATTGGTTTAGTACAGGTCACCACCAAGAATGGAATCAGCCAATGGAAGCTTGAGCAAGCGCAGCGCTATGCTGAGCAGCGCTTCCTCGGATATATCGCTGAAGCAAGGCGAACCCTGAAGCGTTTCTATTATCTTCCCTACCTAGTCACCAACGATGAAACCACGGTTCGTTTTATCGATGGCGAAGACCGCCTTGAAAAGCGCATCAAAAAGCAGCTCATTCAATTAGACAAAGCAGCGAATACCAAAGGTTGGTACTTACTCTCCCACAAAGGCGATTTGCTGGTATCGAGTGTAGAAAGCAGCCAACTCAGCCGTAAAAACGCCAACACGATAGTGTCTAAGATCCGCCAGCAAGGTGGGGCGATTTCTGTCGTAACCAAGAATAAAGGCGTCACCCCAGATTACTTTATTGCTGCTCCGGTATATCGAGCCTCGGATGCAGTGGGCATTGTTGTGGTGCAAATTGACTTATCGCTGCTGACTGATCAATGGTTTGCTGATGGCGAAGCTGTCCTGTTCCAGAACCCTCGTGATCAGTTCTTTCTCTCAAGTGATAAGCGATTGAGTGCTGACTGGTTTAACGACACCTTCAATTCTAAGCCTACTGCCACCAAACACGAGTTGTACGACCAAACCCAAATTCGCGTTTGGCAACTGCAAGGTAAGGATTACCTAATTCAGTCCATCAAATTAGATGACCTCAATTGGCGTTTAACCTATCTCACCCCATTAACTAGCCTCAATCAAACCACTAACTGGATAAGTTGGAGCTTGGCGGTGGGCTGTCTTTTCATCATGCTATTGCTGGTCATTCTCTACCAAAGACGCCAGAAAAAACTCAGCAACCTACGAATCCAAAAGCTGATTGAAGAGTCTGAAAAACGATTGTCTGGAATGATCAACAAGACACACGTTGGACTTGTGCTGATCGATACACACGGCCACATCCACGACATTAATCTGATGGCCAAAAACTACTTCTGCCTATCTGATTCGATGATCAACAACATCAAAGCATGGCAACTTTTTGAGGCCGGTAACCCGAATTCAACCACTTTGCAGTTGTTGAAGAACTTAGAGCAACATCAGGAGCTGGCCGAGATCACTAGTGTTGAAACCATGGCAAGACGCAGCGATGGCAGCTACTTCCCGGTGTTGTTCTCTATTAGCCCCTTTCCTTGGCATGCCACAACCTATTACCTGTGTACTGTGATTGATATCAGTAAACGTAAGAAAGCGGAGATTGCGGTACAGGAAGCCAATAAAACACTTCAACTGAGGGTAGAAGAGCGAACGCAAGACCTAAAAGACGCACAACAAGAGTTAGTCGAATCAAGCAAACTTGCCGCATTGGGGCGGATGTCGAGCGCGATTACTCATGAGCTCAATCAACCACTTACTGGTCTAAAAACCCTGCTTTCAAGTAATCAGTTACTAATGGAAAGAGGCGAGACTAAGATGTTGAAAGCGAACATGGATCTGGTGATGAGCCTTATCGACAGGATGGCCAACATGACGAGTCAGTTGAAGTCCTTCGCCTTTCAAAGATTGGAAAAACCTTATCCGGTTTCACTGACAGACGCACTTCAAGAAACCCTACGCATTCACCAAGCCACGTTGGAGCGTGTCGATATTCGAGTACGTGTCGCCTCTAATATTTCAATGGTGATGGGAGAAGAAGCCCGACTTAGACAAGTGCTTGGTAATCTCTTAAGCAATGCTATCGATGCTACGCAAAATCAGAAACCAGCGACCATTGTTATCAGTGCTCATACCGAACAAGAGCGTGTGATCATCAAGGTGCAAGATAACGGTTGTGGCGTATCCGAAGACCAAATAGAAACTATTTTCGAACCCTTCCACACCAACAAAAAAATGGGCGAAGGGCTCGGACTCGGTCTCGCGATCACCGCCAACAATGTACGTGATATGCAAGGCTATCTAATTGCTAAGAACAACTCTGATCAAGGAATGACGTTCACACTAACGTTAAAAAATATCGACGATAAACATGAGAAATAATAACATTCACAGGCATGCGCCATCGGAAATCAATATAAAAAATGTATAGCTATCAATTTAACCATTATAAAAAACAATAAATCTGATGCTACGTTTTTCAAAAGTAGAAAAATGTTGACAACTAAGATAAAAATACATTTAAAAATAAAATCATCGTAATTACAAAATATTTCATTGCAATTACGATATTAAACACTATAAGATTTCTAAAAGCGGTAATCGAGCGTCATGTATAACTCATCCTTAATCCATTCATCCTCTTGTGTGCTTCCACTTAGCACTCGATATCCTAATTCTGTAGACCAAGATTCGCTGAAAAAGTAATTAACACCAGCTTGTCCCCCGAATAAATAAAAACTTTTATTATCAGGAGTATCAATGTCTTGATGTTTATAGCCAGCACTTATACCAATAAATGTATTAAACTTGCCACTTGAACCTAAACCATATATGTAGTCATACGAGCCAAGGTATTTAGTCAACTTACTCTCACTTGAGTAGGTAACTGTCCCAAGAAATCGGTGAGTATCATTATTAATGATGCCGGCTCTAAGCATGTAAGTCTCTTTACTTGAACCACCTAGTATATGGTTATTGTCAGCACTCAACCCAGCACCTACAACATAATCAGAGCTCTTAGCATGCGACAAGAATGGCAAAAGTAACAAAGCAAAAATTTTCTTTCTCATAATATAAAACACTGTTCAATTAATTTGGCGCAATGATAATACTTGAAATTTTAAAATCAAATCAAACTTGTTACAATTTGTGTAATCGTTCTGGTTTATATTACCAATTGATAGTAGTTTAAAATAAAGTCAATATAATAACAGCGAGAAAAATTCCCATGAGAGTGTTACTCATTTCTTCATTAATTTTTATGAGTGGATGCACTGCAATTCCCAAATCGAGCTCAATGACATGTATCCCAATTTTTACTACCGTTTATTGTGCAAATTCTTGAACAATATTTTTCGTGATGTAAGGACAATATCTTCAATACAAACATATAAAATTAAAATTAGAGTACTATTCACGCTAACAAAAAATATATATTCTTATTTATAGCTTTTACTATGTAACTATTTAGCTTACAAAGCCATACAGTAATATGTATAAGACTGCGGAATAATGCTCACCAACGGTCAAAGGCCGATAACAAAAATACTTGATACTGCATGACATAAAAGAGTGAGTAAGGAAAATGAACAAATTCGCGAAATCAGCATTAGCACTGGGCTTAATCAGCGCGGTTTCTCTTCCTGCCCTAGCAGCAGGAACTGACGGGGGTGCGTACATCGGTGGCGGCCTTGGTGTGTACCAAGATTCTGATACAGACGGTCAAGGTAACCTAGACTCAGATGGTATGGGTTACAACCTATATGGTGGCTACCAGTTCAACCGTATCGTTGGTGTTGAACTTGGCTACAATGATTACGCAGACTACAAACAGGACACAGCAAAAGTATCTCCAACATCTGTTTCCGTATCTGCAAACCTAGGTTACACATTCGACAACACGATTCGCCCATTCGTGTTGGCTGGTCTTAGCTCTGTTGACCTACACGCAAACAAGAGTGCAGGTTACAATGATGACAGCGGTACAGGCTTCCACTTTGGCCTTGGTGTTGAATACACGCCAATTGAAAACCTAACACTACGCCTAATTTCACAAGCTGATGCCGTGAGCGTAGAAAACAACTATGGTCCATTCAAAACCGAAGATAAGACACTAGCATTCAGCAGTGTTAGCCTAGGTGGTTCTTACAACTTCTAATGTAGCGAGCCTACTTAGAGCTCCCTAACGTAAATAATTCACTTTGCAATCAAAACGGCAAAGTGAATTCTATCATTCCACAGCGCGTAAATATTGCCATTTATGATTCAGAGGCACTGGCAAAAGATATTTAATAGAATTTAAAAACTTATCACCACACATAAACCTAATTAGAGATTGAAATTAGAATGAGCTATTGGTTACAGTCTCCTAAATCCTCAGATGTTGCTCAATATATTGATTGTTATTGGCTTATCGAAAAAGCGCCCGATGCTCAAACTCATCAGTTTCCGATACTCAACCCTGACCCTTCAACACATTTGATTCTGTCACCCAGCGACCAACCGTATCACTACACAATAAATAAACAAGTCCAACAAGGAGTTGGCAGCCACCTATTACAGCCCCATCACAAGGCGATAGAACTGGATCACTCGAAGCCGTTTATTCACTTGGGCATCAAGTTCCAAGTCGGCGCTTTATACTCGCTCACAATCCCTGATTCCCCCCATCAAAGCTTAGATCGCGCCAACACCATCGACCTTGCAGTTCTACTCAACAATTCTGATGCCGATGTAACATCACTGATTAAGCTTGCTCAAAGCGACTTTGAAGCTTGTTGCCAGCAGTTGGATGACTTGCTGCTACCTTGGTTATCCGCCGCTAGAACCGATAGACATAGCGAGCTCACTCGAAAAGTACTGAGTGTGATAGGTTCGACGCCCATAGCTGAACTTGGTGACACGCTATTTTGTTCTCAAAGAACACTCGAACGAAGCTTTAACAAAGTGACAGGCCTAACGTTAAAGCAGTGCCAAGCCATGAATAAACTCGAAGCAATACTCGAATATCTTTATAAGAAAGAGTTGAATGACATAAATTGGCTAGACGTCGCTTTTCAATTTGGATTTAGCGACCAACCACACCTGATTCGTTACCTAAAAAAGACCATTGGCTTCACACCAAATACCTATGTCAAAGAAGGTGGATTAACCATAGATGTATATGGCGGTGTCAGGTCAGAGTAACGGGCTGCCCACACATTAGTTCTCTGTCTATCGTGTCCCATTCGTAGCAAGGTTTGTTGAGTTTAGGATTGCGACTCCATATACTGGAAACACCATCAGACGGAGGGCAATAATGAAGAATAAAAACAAACACATAGTTTTAATTCATGGTCTGTATATGCCTGCGTTGATCATGCAATATCTAGATAGAAATTTTAAGAAACGCGGCTTCACTACCCATAAGTTTGCCTACAACTCACTGCGCTTCCCATCCGCAGCAAAACGCCTAAATCGCTTCGTAAATGCACGCTTTGATGAGCACGATAAGGTCTATTTCTTTGGTCACTCACTCGGTGGCTTACTGATTCGTCATTACTTCAAATTCTACCAACCACACTTCACTGACACCTGCATCATTACAGCGGGCACACCACACAATGGTGCGACTATCGCGAAAACCCTGTCGAATCATGGATTAGGTTTTATATTCGGTTCGAGCAAGATGATCTTAAGTGATGGCTTAGGCGACTACGATATTGATGTGCCGATTGGCGTGATTACTGGCACCTACGACGCAGGTGTAGGACGCATTGTGTTGGGCAGAAACCCAGGAGATGGCACAGTGACGCTTGAAGACGCTAACCTGCGAGGCGCAACAGACACCTGCGCACTCAAGCTCAATCACACCGCGCTGGTGTATTCTAAGGAAGTAGTCACGCTCTCTACTCAATTTATCGAACACAGAGCTTTCAAGAAGGCTCCCTAGCCCTTCTCCCGCGCCTGTTTCACGAAGTTCGTTAAATACAAAAATACCACTCTATTACAAGAGTGGTATTTAAAGGCTTAGAGCTCAATATGAATCGTTCGCTACAGACGCTTCACTCGTGTTGGTAGGAACACTTCACCAAGCATACAACGTACTGAACCGCCACCAATGTCTTCAATGGTTTTTACATCGAATGGTAGCAACTTTCCGTGAGTCGACAGCTGGGTAAGCTGAGCTGGAGAGAACGCATCGTAAGCCGATTGAGACATCGCGATCACTTTGTCGCCATTCACTGTTTCAAGCTGCAGGATATTGCCACAGAAACGGTTCATCTGATCAATCGAAATCGAGATCACTTGCTTGTCCTTCGCGAGTGACTTAACCACAAAACGGCGCTCAAATTCTGGAATCACTTCATCACAGATCACGCAGAAGTTATCGCCAATCGCCATCATGACATTGGTATGGTAAATCGGCTGGCCAGATGGCAATGCCGTTTGGAACGAAACCACTCGTGAATAACCAATACGCTTTGCGTAATCCTCTAATACTTCACGGTCACAACGTTGAGAAAGCGCGGCATAGATGGTCTTGTTGATATGGTCAATCACCATCACACCCGTGCTCTCAAGATAAGAACCTTGCGCGATATAAGACTCTAGCGACTCAGTGTGGTTAACAACACGACCCGACGCCTCTAATGCTTCAATAAGTGCATTTGGTTTAACTTCATTCTGACGGTTTTCACAGGCCATTGGGAAGGTGAATAAGCTGCCATCGCTACAGGTGCTGAACCAATTGTTTGGGAACACTGCATCTGGCGTTTCCACACCAAGCTCTGGATAATCAAACTCTACAACTTGCACACCCTCTTTACGTAATGAAGCCACCATCGCCTTAAATTCAGCCATAGTTTCTAACTTCACCTCAGCTTCGGTAAGGTTAACTCTGTTTTGAAACTCGTTATCACGTGCAGTTTCTTCGTTAAATCGAAACTCTTTTGGCGGTACCATAACAACGCAATTGGCGTTTTGAACATTAGTAATGTGAAGTAATTTTTTGTGTAGGTTTAACATTTCAACCGTCCCTATCTTTTATTTACCCCAGAATTGTAAACAAGTTGTTACGACAAGATTCACTGAAAAGAATAATGATTTGAATATTTATCCCAAATATTTACTGCAAAACCCAGTTTAAACCGTAATTTTTACTGCAAGATAACAACACATCAGAAATAATCTACAGATTTTATAACAATTAGAGAATTTGCTGAATAAATATCCGCGCGCTCTTTTCTGTGTTACCGCGAGTTTAGGTTACAAATTAATCCATTTAGCGTTAGGATTATCACCGTTGCATAACAATCAATTACGTTTGAAATAAGCTTAACTCTTCCCATCTGATCCAATCTAAAATATGCGCCATATACAATACGTTTTGGACTTTTCGCGATCACTCAAACACGGTGTTAAACCAAGCTCTAGAGTCAAGCGTTTAAGCCAGAGTGAAAACCAAACTCCATCGAATGATTTAATGCTTATCAGAACGCATGGGCGCTCATAAAATTTAAAACTAAGACTGTGAAAATTTAAATTGAGACTATAAAAACAAAGCTACACGACGATGCCGTTGCTTATAGAGACACGAGTTTATAAAGGGAAATCTATGTACAAAAAGTTTGAAGGCTTTACTGAAGCCTTTCCAAAGGGAGAGCCGATACAACCTCCTACTGGAATACTGGCATTTTGCCGCCACTACACGCGAGGTTTTGAAAAGCCACTCATCTTGCTCGGTATCATGAGCATGATGATTGCGATCATCGAAGTGGCGCTATTTGGTTACATGGGACAATTGGTTGACTGGCTATCAACAAGTAACCCGGAAACCTTCTTAGCTGACAACAAGTCCACTCTTATGGGGCTTGGGGTGCTGCTGTTGGTCGTAATGCCAGTCTTAATCAGTGTCTACTCACTGTTGCTTCATCAAACCTTACTCGGCAACTATCCGATGTCGATTCGCTGGTTGGCGCACCGCTACCTTTTAAAGCAAAGCTTATCCTTCTACCAAGATGACTTTGCCGGACGTGTCGCCACCAAAGTAATGCAAACATCGCTCGCGGTGCGTGAAACCGTGACCAAGATGGTTGATGTGTTTGTCTACGTAACGGTTTACTTCAGCGCGATGCTGTTCATGCTGGCCGAGTCGGATTGGCGCTTGATGGCTCCAATGTTGATCTGGTTGTTCGTCTACATCGGTATTCAGCTTTACTTCGTACCGAAACTTAAAGATGTGTCATCGGAACAGGCGGATGCTCGCTCACTCATGACAGGTCGAATTGTTGATAGCTACACCAACATCGCGACAGTAAAACTGTTTTCACACAGCAAACGTGAAACGGAATACGCTGAAGAAGGCATGGAAGGTTTTCTAGATACCGTGTATCGCCAAATGCGCCTTGTTACTGGCTTCAACATCTGTGTTGAATTCGCTAACTACTTACTGGTATTCAGTATCGCAGGTATCTCTATCTACCTATGGCTCGATAGCGCAATCACTGTGGGTGCCATTGCGATTGCGGTAAGTTTGGCTCTACGTATTAACGGCATGTCGAAATGGATCATGTGGGAGATCGGTGGCCTGTTTGAAAACCTAGGTACCGTAATTGATGGCATTAAGACCATGTCGAAGCCTATCTCTATCGAAGACAAGAAAGACGCGCAGCCACTTAAGGTTCCACAAGGCGGCATCAACTTCGAAAATGTGAGCTTCAACTACGGTGAAAACAAAGGCGTTATCAATAAGCTAAACCTGAACATCAAACCAGGTGAAAAGGTAGGTCTAGTTGGACGTTCTGGCGCAGGTAAATCGACGTTGGTTAACTTGTTACTGCGTTTTCATGATGTCGAAAGCGGTCGTATCCTGATTGATGATCAAGAGGTCTCAAGCGTTACTCAAGACTCACTGCGCAGCAATATTGGTATGGTGACACAAGACACTTCACTGCTTCACCGTTCGATCAAAGACAACATTCTTTACGGTCGTCCGGAAGCGACGGATGAAGAGGTGTATGCCGCAACCAAGCAAGCGCACGCGCATGAGTTTATTGAAACCCTAACCGACCCGTTTGGCAACATTGGTTACGATGCTCAAGTGGGCGAGCGTGGTGTTAAGCTTTCTGGTGGTCAACGCCAACGTGTAGCCATTTCACGTGTACTTCTGAAAAATGCACCACTGTTAGTTCTTGATGAAGCGACTTCAGCTCTAGATTCAGAGGTAGAGGCTGCTATCCAAGAGAGCTTAATTGAGCTAATGGAAGGTAAGACAGTTATCGCAATTGCGCACCGCCTATCCACCATCGCAGCAATGGATCGCCTGGTCGTTTTAGATGAAGGTAATATCGTTGAAGAAGGCACGCACCAAGATCTGATTAACCAAAATGGTATCTATGCACAGTTGTGGAATCACCAGACTGGTGGCTTCATAGCCGATGATCTTGAGCAAGCTAGCAACGATTAAGTTGTGTGCTATTTTAAAAGTGCTGCGCATTGCACGCCAATTTGCTACATAGCGGTAAATTACACATAGCAGAATGTTATGTCGTAATTATATAATGACTTTAACAAACCAAGACGGCTTCGCTTGCGCGTTCTGGAATAAGGCTAGACCTCGGGGGGAGGCTAGCCTTTCTTATGCTCGTAGATCAGCGATTTTTCCCACCAATTCCATCAACTTCATCAATCCTTTTGTTTTTTTCTTGGTGTTTTTTTCTTAAAATGCGCGCAATATTCTTTCTAGAGATCAACCATGAATAAAAGTGTCTTAACTAACCTCATAGCGTTAGCACTGCTTGCTTGCGGCTATGCGACAGCAAATCAATACCTACTTTACGCGGGCCTATTCGCCTTTTCTGGTGCCATCACCAACTGGCTTGCGATTCACATGTTGTTCGAGAAAGTACCCGGCCTATACGGTTCTGGCGTTATTCCAGCACGCTTTGAAGAGTTCAAAGCAGCTATCAAACAACTAATGATGGAGCAGTTCTTTACTGAGAGTAACATCGACCGCTTCCTAAGCAGCGAAATGGGCGGTGGCCAATCACTGAACCTAGAGCCTGTGATTAAGAAAATCGATTTCAATCCAGCATTCGATTCACTGGTTAACGTTATCGAGAACTCACAGTTTGGCGGCATGCTAGCAATGTTTGGTGGTACAGAAGCATTAGAGCCAATGAAAGCTCCATTTGTTGAGAAGATGCAAGAATCTGTCATCGAAATCAGCAAGAGTGATTCAGTGAAAAATGCCATCAAGGAAGAATTGGAATCACCAGCGATGATGGATGAAATCAAAGAGAACATCGAAGCCATCATCGACCAGCGTTTGAATGAACTGACACCGAAGCTGGTAAAAGAGATGGTTCAAACCATGATCAAGAAACACCTTGGCTGGCTTGTCATTTGGGGCGGTGTATTCGGTGGTGTAATTGGTCTTATTTCAGCGGCGATTACGCTATAAAGCGTTTATGACTGCACTTATCCGATTGCTCTTTCTGGCAGTCACAAAAAATGGAAGCTCATTAGCTTCCATTTTTTATATCTATCAAAACTGGCTCAATCCATGGGGCGCTAATTTAAAGTCGCTAATAGTTCAGGGTTCACACCAAAGCCCTTTTTATGTTCTTCAATCACCACTTCACTGCGCGTCTGAATCACACCAGGTAAGGTTCCCAGCTTGGTAGCCATAAATGCTTGGTAAGCCTTCATGTCTTTTACCCGAACCTTAATCATGGTGTCGAAGTCTCCAGATAGCGAATAACACTCTTCCACCTCTGGCATCATTTCCACAGCTTGGGCAAATTTATCAAAGATTGAAAAACTGGTTTGGTCGAGACGAATATGGATAAAGACTTGAACATCGAGCCCCAACTTCTCGGAACACAGCTCTGCGTGGTAACCCGTGATGTAACCCTCTTTTTCTAATCGCTTCAATCTATCAGAGCAAGGAGAGGTAGTTAGGTTAACTTGCTTGGCCAATTCAACCACAGGCAAGCGTCCTTTCATATGCAGAATTCTTAGTATCTCTTTATCGATACGATCAAGCTGATGCTGAGACATAACATTCCTTAAACATTCTAAATTCGGCTCAGTATATTCCATACCTAAGGCGATCAAAGAAAACCCCGCTCACACATTTAAAAACTAAACGCACAAGTCGCATTCGCAACAAAGATAAATCCATACAAATCGATAACAAGCCATATAAATCAAACTCTGGTTATTATAGAAATGACCCGATAAACAAATAAATTGAGCCAGAAACGAAAGAAAGGATGACTCTATTATGAAAACACAAGAACTCGCATATAAACCCTAAGGTATCGGTTCATGGACACACGTAACAGTGTCAAAAGATGTGGCTCAAGCACTCGCCAATGAATACTCAAACTTAGGATGGGAAGTAAAAATTGATGGCAATACCATTAACAGCGAGATCGCGCTTAAAGCGGCTTAAATGACAAAAACCTCCCAAACGGAGGTTTTTTGATACGAGTTAGTAAGCACTTACAATCAACTAAGCTAGGCCAACCTTAGGAACTGAACTTTCAGTTTCACAACGGCAGTTGCATGTACGACAAAAGTGCTGCGTTTCCATATCGTAATATAAGTTGACACTAAATAGCTTTGAGGTCCATTGCAACATACGGCCAGAGGCTGTCTCGGGCTCTGATTCACAACGTTTCATTATAGACTTATATAGTGTTGTTTTTTTACATCCTTTGCAATAGAGATCAGGCATGCCTTTGTCTTATAGGTCTTTAGTGGTTACTGACAATTCACACATCATGTCCAATTCGGTTCTACAATTCACCGAGCCAATAACAAAAGTGAGCGCCACGTTCAAAAATTAGCCACTTTTCTATTTCATTTTTTGACATCACACACTTACGAGGCGGTTGACCTTTCACTTCTCATGCAAGATCTCATCGCTTAAATTTACATTGTAAAACCCGAATAACTGCTCGATCTCAAGGACGACATATCTCATCCCCCTTCTCGAATAAGCGCGTGCCGGGCGCCTTCTAAGTAACAGTCGCTCCGACAATGGCTATCGTTGATATAGCCAAAGAGCGCTGGGGGCAGATGAGGGAGAACGCTGGGTTTAACGAAAAGGACATGAAGAACTGGCACAAGCAGTTTGAAAAGATGGAACCAACCGCTCACTAAAAGTTTTTGGAGTCATTGAATATCGATGAGCAAGAAGTCGCGAGCATTAGAGAGTGGTCAAAAAAATAGAGCCACCGAAGTGACTCTATTGTTCTTGATTAATATCTGTTGCTAATTCGCTTGTATTTTTACAATGTAAATTAGTCTAGTTCTACTAGCTTCTTCTCGAACTCAGCGTGTTGCGCTTTCACTTCGTCTTCTGGCTCGCCAGTAATTAGGCTCACGATAACGATAGAGATAGTCGATAGGATGATTCCTGGTACGATTTCGTAAACGTCGAACCAACCGCCCGTGAACTGTTTCCAAAGTACGATCGTCACACCACCAACCACGATACCCGCTAGAGCACCGTTACGGTTCATACGAGACCAGTAAAGGCTCATCACGATAGCTGGACCAAATGCCGCGCCAAAGCCAGCCCAAGCGTAAGACACAAGACCAAGTACAGAGCTGTCTGGCGTCATCGCTAGGAATAGCGCGATAAGAGAAATAATGATTACCGCAAAGCGACCCACACGAACGATCTCTTCAGATGTCGCATCTTTCTTAAGCACTTGCTTGTAAAGGTCTTCTGCCATCGCAGATGAAGATACAAGAAGTTGTGAATCCGCAGTACTCATGATTGCAGCAAGGATAGCCGCCAGTAGGATACCTGCGATTACTGGGTGGAACATCGCGTTAACAAGAAGCATGAAGATCTTCTCGCCATCGTCTAGCTTAGGCGCGCCAGAGTTAGTCACGTAGACTAGACCAACCAGACCCACTAGCATTGCCCCAACCATAGACATTGCTGTCCATACCACAGCGATACGGCGCGCTGTTGCTAGGTCTTTATTAGTACGCGTTGCTTTGAAACGAGCAAGGATGTGCGGCTGACCGAAGTAACCAAGCCCCCAAGCCGCTAGCGAGATGATCGCGATAGCAGACAGTGGTTCACCTTTCGCATCATTCCATAGCGTCAGAAGCTCTGGGTTCATGTTGTGAAGATCAGTCGATAACTGACCAAGACCACCGTTCATTGCCGCGATAGGAACGATCAATAGCGCAGCAGACATCAGTAGACCTTGAACCAAGTCCGTCCAAGATACTGCAAGGAAGCCACCGAATAGCGTATAAGAAACCACACATACTGTGCCAATGATTACCGCTGTTGTGTAATCTAGACCGAATACTGTTTCAAACAATTTACCACCTGCTACCAAGCCTGAACTTGTGTAGAAAAGGAAGAATAAAAGGATAAAGAAAGCAGAAATTGTTTGGATAAGCTTAGAATTATCATTGAAACGACGAGATAAGAACTCAGGTAGTGTCAGTGACTCTGTCGTAATGCTGTAAGTACGCAGACGCTTAGCACTGATTAACCAGTTCGCCCAAGTACCAACTAACAGGCCACCAGCAAGCCAGAATGCTTCAAAACCAGCAGCGTAAGCGTAACCCGGTAGACCAAGTAGTAGCCAACCACTCATGTCTGATGCACCAGCAGAAAGTGCAGCAGGCCATGGGCCTAGCGAACGACCACCAAGGAAGTAGTCTGTCGAGCTAGAAGTACGTTTGTAAGCAATAACACCGATTGCCAGCATCATGAATAGATACGCAATGAACGTCGTCGTTATTGCAAAACTGTTTTCTATCATTTGATAGTCCTCATTTGTAAAAAGCCTTCCATGCCTAACCCAATACCATGCCTTACCTAAATAAAGGCAAGCCATTACATTGAGTTAGGGATTTTGGCTCCAAAGCGCTGAGGTAGAAAACCAAAAGTGCTTAGAGCCAATGTTACTGAAGGTTAGTGAGCTTCGCTTCCAAGTTCGAGCAAGGTCGCGTTACCGCCCACGGCTGTTATATTTATAGTTCGCGTACGCTCTGTAATAAAGCGTAGCGATAGGTGTGGATCGTGAGCAACATGCATTGCTGTCAGATCCGTTTCAGCTACTAAACTGACGATGGCACCGTCACGCTTAGCAAGTTGTAAATTGATAGCTTGAGCCGTTTGTGAATTACCTACGTAACCTGCGCTACGTACATCGCAAGACAGCAGCTGTTGAGCCGCGTCGTACGAAGCAACCTGCACCAAGTTCGTCGGTAGATTCGCTTGTTTCGCCGCATCAACGATCAACGTGTTGAATTGCACGTCATCACTGCACAGTTGCACGCTGTTACCCGCTAATAGTGCTGCGGTAATCATCGCAGTTGCTGTTTGCAGTGCTGGCTCTTTGTCTTGGCAATCATCAACAATCACCAAAGCCACACCACGACCTGCAGCATACAGCTCGTTTGTTTCACCAGTAGGGCCAGCCATCAGATGCAGCTCTGAAAGCAGCGCAGACGCTTGCTCTAGGTGATAAGTTGCCACTGCCGCCAAAGACGTAGATTGGCTTTCGATCTCTGATTTGAATGCAAGTATTTGAGCACTCTTATGATCAAAGTCGGTAAGATTCCATTGTTCCCACGCCAAAAAAGCATCAGAAAAACCTGTCACTTGATGAACCATGATACTGCTCCTTATGCCTTGTCTTGTGATTGAGAGAAATGAACATCAGTAAAGCGGTATAGGTAGTGAGGACCACCCGCTTTAGGACCAGTACCAGACAAGCCTTGACCACCAAATGGTTGTACACCAACAACAGCACCGACTTGGTCACGGTTGATGTAACAGTTACCCACACGAACGTGTTTTTCGATCCAACGGTACGTTGTCTCGTTACGGCTGTGAATACCCATGGTTAAGCCAAAACCGGTTTGGTTAATTTGGTCTACCACTTGCGCCAGCTCACTCGCTTTGAAGCGAACGATATGCAGCACAGGGCCAAACTGCTCTTCTTTCAAACAGCTAATGTCATCAATTTCAAATGCACTTGGTGGAACAAAGTCACCATGTTCACAATCCGTTCCTAGAGAAAGTTGAGCCACTTTCTTCTGGGTCTTGGTCATGTTTTCTAAGTGCGTCATCAATTTCTGTTTCGCGTTTTGGTCGATAACCGGGCCCACATCCGTTTTATGAAGATGTGGAATGCCAACACTTAGCTCATCCATCGCACCGTGAATTAGTCCAATCACGCGGTCTGCAATATCTTCTTGAATATAAAGCACACGTAGCGCAGAACAACGTTGACCTGCTGAAGCAAAGGCAGAGCGAATGACATCACGAACCACTTGTTCAGGCAGTGCAGTACTGTCAACGATCATCGCGTTCTGACCACCAGTTTCCGCGATAAACGGCACAGGCTTAGCGTTACGACTTGCCAGAGACACATTGATGCGTTGTGCAGTTGGTGTAGAGCCCGTGAAGGCAACACCTGCAATCGCATCGTGACTCGTTAGCGCACTGCCGATCTCTGCACCACGACCAGGTAGAAGTTGAATCGTGCCAGCAGGGAAACCCGCTTCTTTCATCAGTTCAACCGCGCGAGCTGCAATCAAGCTTGTTTGCTCTGCAGGTTTCGCCACAACCGTGTTACCCGCCACTAGTGCAGCGGTAATTTGGCCAAGGAAGATCGCCAATGGGAAGTTCCAAGGGCTGATACAAACGAACACACCACGACCTCGTCGCGAAGCGATTCGAGTTAGACCATCAAAGCCTTTTAGCTCAAAACCTTGTAGGTTGTTCGCTTGTTTTGCGTAGTAACGACAGAAGTCGACCGCTTCACGCACTTCATCAATGCTGTCGTGGATTGTCTTACCCGCTTCTTGATGACAAATTGCCACCAGCTCAGCTAGGTTCTCTTCCATCAGATCCGCCAGCTTCTCAAGCGCAGCGGCTTTGGTTTCAACCGATGTCGCATTCCAATCAGCAAATGCGGCGTCTGCGCCAGTGATCGCAGCGGAAACATGATCAAGGTTTGCAAAAGCCACCTGACCCACGTTAATTCGACGATCGTAAGGTGCTGTTACTTGCTCAATATTCTGATCAGCCTTGATCATGCTTTCGGCAAGAGATTCACCGTTGATCATAGGTCCTGCAGTCCATTGATTGGTCAAAAAGCCTTTTACTTGCTCTTCAAACTGATGCGCTTCGCTTTCGATATCAATGTTCACACCGTATGAGTTCTTTCGCTCAGGGAATACCGCTGGCGGCAAAGGAATCTTAGTGTTGTTCAAAGTATCGAATGCCAAAAGCATGTCGACTGGGTGCTGTGTTAGCTCTGTCACAGGGCAACGAGCATCAACCAAACGGTGTACAAACGAGCTGTTTGCACCGTTCTCTAGCAGACGGCGAACTAGGTATGGCAGTAGATCTTTATGGCTACCAACTGGCGCGTAGATTCGTACTGACTGTTTGTAAGCTTCCATTGCATGGTTGTAAAGTGAATCACCCATGCCGTGTAAGCGTTGGAATTCAAAGTCTTTATGGTCTGTCATCACTGCAATAGCAGAAACCGTGTGAGCATTGTGGCTCGCAAACTGCGGGAAGATATTGCCACGAACACTTGGGCTCAATAGGTAACGCGCACACGCTAGGTAAGCTACATCAGTCGCTTCTTTACGTGTGTAAACTGGGTAATTATCAAAGCCGGCTTGTTGCGACCATTTGATCTCGCTATCCCAGTAAGCACCTTTAACTAGGCGAAGCGGGATTAAGTCACCCTGATCTTTTGCTAGGCGGTTTAGCCAAACTAGAACCGGTAGCGCACGCTTTGAATACGCTTGAATAACCAGACCAAACTTGCCCCAGCCTTTCACTAACTCGCTGCGGTAAAGTTTTTCAAACAACTTAAGCGAAAGCTCTAAACGATCCGCTTCTTCTGCATCAATCGTAATCGCAACATCAAGCTCAATTGCGCGGCGCAGTAACTGTTCTAGCGTGTCGCATAGCTCAGTCAGTACGCGGTCTTCATTCGCCACTTCGTAACGAGGGTGAAGTGCAGAAAGCTTGATAGATACAGATGGCGCTGGGCTAGATTTTGAAGAGACATAAGTGTCTCGACCTACGGCTTCAATCGCCATTAGGTAATCTTTAAAGTACTTATTTGCGTCAGCTGTAGTCAGTGCCGCTTCACCCAGCATGTCGTATGAATAGGTAAAACCTTTATCGCGCATAGACTTACCGTTCTTTTGCGCTTCAGCAATGCTGCGGCCAAGAACAAATTGGTGACCCATGACTTTCATCGCTTGGTGCATCGCTTTACGAATTACCGGCTCAGAAAGCTTGTTCACTAGACGGTTAACCGCTTGTCCAGCACTTTGCTCGTTCGATGAAAGTCCAACCACCTTGCCTGTTAGCATTAAGCCCCAAGTCGAAGCGTTAACAAAAACCGAGTCAGAATTCTTTAGGTGAGACTTCCAATCAGCAACGCTTAGCTTGTCGCGAATCAGTGCATCAGCCGTTGCTGAATCAGGAATACGCATCAAGGCTTCCGCCAGACACATCAGCAAGATGCCCTCTTGAGTATCTAAGCTGTATTCAAGCAACAGCGCATCGATCATCTGGATAGAAGACTTATCCGCACGGATAGCTTCGATCAAAGAAGTCGTTTTGTCTGTGATTTGCTGCTTTTCAGACTCAGAAGGGGTAGCTAGTGGCAGAAGTTGCTCTAGCCATTGGGTTTCATCCACCATATATAATGGTGAGATAAGCGACCATAGCTCATCAAGCGACTGCTCGTTGAATTCTGGCTTTAACACATCAGTAGCTGTAAACATGCGTTTTCCTTAATCTCACACCCGGAATTAGCCCGGGATCTCTACAATGGCAGCAGTGTATTTAGAGTATATAAGGAATACTTGTCAAAAACTCCGAGTTTTTTGCTAAAAACTCGCTTTATTAACAAAACAAACACAATGTCACACATGAAACTTTAATATAATATGCCGTTTCGTTTCACTATTTAACAGAAATTTGCTTTTTGTATTGAGATGGTGACATGCCTTGAAGGCGTGAAAAAGTGTGGGTAAAAGAGGATTGACCGGAGAATCCAGCAAGTTCTGCGACCTGACCAAGGCTTAAATTCCCTTGTTCAATAAGGCGTCGAGCACGGTCGATTCGCTTACCTAATACATACTGGTGAGGAGTGATGCCCATTTGCTCTTTAAACAACATGTGGAATTGGCTCTCGCCTAAGAACACGCTACCTGCGAGTTGCGCGACTGAGATCTTACTTGCTAAATGTTGCTCGATGTAACGATCAAGTGCTTCAAGATCGAAGCGCGAATCCTTCACTGACGTCTCAAATGCCGAAATGTGCCTTTGCATTAAGGCGATCACCGTGTCATTGCACGCTCGGCTTAATAAGAGATCATCAGGACTTGCCTGCATCTCTTGCACTAACATATGGATAAGCTTCTGAATTTGCGCATCTAATTGGAAATAGACATTCGAAGATTCGAGCTGGTTAATCTTCTCTAGCATCAGCGGGTCGTCGTCACTCGGCACTGGCATGTTAAGTACCAAAATATCGGACTGACCGACCACACCACCGAAAGCATGATCAGAGCTCGCCGTCACCACACAACCTTGTCCAGGGCCGACAAGATTTCCCTTACCGCTGACTTCAAATTCAGCCTGACCTTTTAAACCAATCACCACCTGAGAATAACTATGATCATGACAATCCATGTGCGATGGCAAAGTGATGATCTCAGCAGGTCTAGGGCCAGTAAGGCCTAGCGAAGAAAGGTCTAGGTTAGGAAAGGGTAAAGGTTTAGACATGACAGACAAGTACTCGGGTCAACATACTAAGAATAATACTCTTAAATGCACATAAGATGAATTTGTAAATGTTCCTGAGAGTTATTTGCTCGCGAGAATGAAAAGATCATTATCGCGATCATCATGATCATGCCTCCGGAAAGATGATCAAGAGTATACAAAATACGGGCTATGTAAAATCAATATTTCCGATGGTTTTTTATAAATCCCAACCTCATTATTCAACCAACTCAAGGTGGCTTATAAATGAGAATTTTAATCACTAGGAC
>NZ_JBQKUM010000068.1:0-25659 GCF_054968605.1 Pseudoalteromonas sp. G5_S1_14_S5
ACACTGTATTCTTTGTGCTTTTGTCCGTGCTTCTACTCTCTGTTAAAGAGTGGTAGCACCAACAAATCAATTTGTGGTGCCCGGAGGCGGAATCGAACCACCGACACGAGGATTTTCAATCCTCTGCTCTACCGACTGAGCTATCCGGGCAACGGAGCGCTATTAAACGGATTTTCTGCATAACCGTCAACACCTTTTTTGAAAATAATTAAAAAAAACGTTCGTTAGTTGTTTTTTTATTCAAAAGTGAGGCTTACGTTTTACCTTGGTTAAAATCTTTCTTGAACTTTGTTACTTTTTCTAGGTATCGGCGTGATTCTTTATTCGGGTGTTTTTTCGTTAGTGCCCAGTAAGCTTGGCTAGGTTGCAGTGAGTTTAAGTCACGCATTGCACGTTTTCTGTCCTTACTAAAAGTGTTGAGCACACCACCTGTGCCACCGTTGTACGCAGAGATCATGCTGTATTCGAGTGTTGTTGGGTGTTGAACATCTTTCAAATAGCGATTTTTTAAGATGTAAAAATACGCAGTACCTGCATCAATGTTGTTTTCTGGGTTAAACAAATACTCAGGAGTCGGCTCTCCAGGTTTGTTTTTGACCAACTTAAAGACATCTCGACCTGCTGTTTTCGGCACGACTTGCATCAAGCCGTATGCATTCGCCCAGCTCACCGCATACGGGTTAAAGCTGCTCTCTGTCTTGATGATTGCGTAGATTAAGTCTTCAGGGATGTCATAGCGCTTAGATGCGCGTCGAACGATATCGGCATATTGGTAACTACGCTGGCTTGCGTGATCGGCCACCATAGGGATCTCAACGTAGTAGGCTTTTTTAAAGTCGACTTCTTTCGTTTTGAGATTGTTGGCTATCAGGTATTCAGCAAATTTGTTGGCGCGCCATGTCCATTGGATCGGTTTCTTCTCTTGGTCTACAACTTGATTGTAGAGAAAGGGTTTACCTTCTAATTTGATACTTTTTGAAGAGAATAGGTCGACATGTGCTGGGTCATCTGGCGTAAGCAACGTTGTCATAATGGCGTTTTTGAGATGTTTTTTAGGCTCTGTAGGGGAGACGGTTTCTACCGTTATCAGGCCTTCGCTAAAGTTTACTTCTGAGCGGCTTAAGTAATTGTCTATATATTTAACATAGTTACTCTTTCCTGCCATCTTTATTTCACTGCTACCCCAGCGCTTTTGGATATTGCCAGAAAAGCTATTGATCAAAGCGTCTAATGCGCCTGTATCTTTTTCAAACTGACCGGGTAGCTCCGCCAAGTTATTTACGAATCGGTTGGTTGGTTCGTAATTCACATCATAAATGCTCTCAACGAACTCACGACTGCAACCTGTGAGTAGCATGGCGGTTAGGAAGTAACTTAGCTTTTTCATAGTTCCTCATACAAAAATGACATCGCAGCGTTAACCATGATGTCATTAAAATTTGCTTAAATAAATGTCTTATTCGCTTGGTGGAGTGTAACCATCAATAACGACATCTTTACCTTCGAAAAGGAAGTTAACCATCTCAGTTTCAAGAAGTTTACGATGTTCAGGATCCATCATGTTTAGCTTCTTTTCATTGATAAGCATAGTTTGTTTGCTTTGCCATTGTCCCCAAGCTTCTTTAGAGATGTTGTCAAAGATACGCTTACCTAAGTCACCTGGGTAAAGTTGAAATTCTAAGCCTTCAGCGTCTTTCTGGAGGCGAGCACAAAATACAGTGCGGCTCATAGTGGTTCCTCTTATCGCGTTCGTTGATTCAAACGTCGTCATTCAGTTCAAAGGGTAGGCTTTCAATAAGCTGCTTTACAGGAGCGGCTAGGCCAATTTCTTCTGGTTTTGATAAGTTATACCAGAGACCTTTAATCCCTTCCATTATCAAATCTGGTTGTTTATCTAATTTTACTAATACTGGTGTGATATCTAAGTGGTAGTGGCTGAACGTGTGCCTAAACGCAATCATGGTCTTGATTGAATCTGTGTTTTTGATCGAACGAAGATCCAACTGATGTTCGATTTCTGCATTTTCATTTTGAGGGAAACAGAATAAGCCTCCCCAGATACCTGATTGAGGGCGCTGCTCAAGCCACACTTGATTATCGTGATACAGGATTACAAACCAGGTTTCTTTTACTGGTTTCTCTTTCTTTGGCTTTTTGCCAGGGAAGTCGAGCTGTCTATCGAGCTTCTTAGCTTCACACATGTTTTCTATCGGGCATAAAGTGCATTTAGGCTTGCTACGAGTACAAACCATTGCCCCCATATCCATCATAGCTTGATTGTACTTATCGACATCTTGCTTTGGTGTATGTGCTTCTGCGTGTTCCCAAAGTTGGTTTTCAACCTTTTTTTGACCAGGCCAACCCTCGACAGCAAAGCTTCTTGCCAGCGTTCGCTTCACGTTACCATCAAGGATCGCATGAGGGAGCTTGTAGACAGAGGACAGAATGGCTGCAGCTGTTGAACGACCAATGCCCGGAAGCGCATTCATCTCTTCGAGGGAAAGTGGAAACTCCCCACCATACTGCTCTGCAACAATCTTGGCAGCTTTGTACAGGTTACGAGCTCGTGCGTAGTAGCCAAGCCCTGTCCACAGGTGAAGCACTTCATCTTGCTCGGCGTTCGCTAGGTCGATAACTGTTGGGAAACGTTCCAAGAAACGCTGGTAGTATGGAATCACCGTAGCGACCTGAGTCTGCTGAAGCATGATTTCAGATAGCCAAACGGTGTAGGCGGTTTTGTTTTGTTGCCAAGGTAATTCTTTGCGCCCGTAAGCGTCATACCACTTTAATATGGCGGTTGCGAAAGGAGTCACGACATGCTCTATGCTTTGCTATTATTAGAAGCGAAATTGCATCACACTTAACGTTGGATGTAAAACAGACAAATTGTGTGGGAATTTATCCACGGAAAGACTTGCTTCGAAGGCAATTCTTTGGATAATCCCCGCTTTGATTAATCAATGTGCAGGCAAAAATCAATGAGTGAAGTGACCACTAACGAATATACTGAAGACGGTAAACTGGTTCGTAAGATCCGTAGTTTTGTTCGCCGCGAAGGCCGCTTAACAAAAGGCCAAGAGAACGCGATGAATGAATGTTGGCCAACAATGGGTATCGACTACAACCCAGAGCTTCTTAACTGGAAAGAAGTATTTGGCAACGATAACCCAGTTGTACTAGAGATTGGCTTCGGTATGGGTGCATCACTGGTTGAAATGGCAAAGAACGCACCTGAGAAGAACTTCTTAGGTATTGAAGTTCACAGCCCAGGTGTTGGTGCTTGTTTGGGTACTGCGCGCGATGCTGGCGTAACTAACCTACGTGTAATGTGTCACGATGCTGTAGAAGTATTTGAACACATGATTCCAGATAGCAGCCTGCATACACTGCAACTGTTTTTCCCTGACCCATGGCACAAAGCTCGCCATCACAAGCGTCGTATCGTTAAAGCTGAATTCGCTGAAATGGTTCGCGCTAAACTACACCTTGAAACTGGTATTTTCCACATGGCAACTGACTGGGAAAACTACGCAGAGCACATGATTGAAGTAATGAATGCTGCACCAGGTTTCGAGAATATTGCTGAAGATGGTGATTACATTCCTCGCCCGGATGAGCGTCCACTGACTAAATTTGAAGCTCGTGGCCACCGTTTAGGTCATGGTGTTTGGGATATTAAGTATAAGCGTACTAAGTAATTCTGAACCTCAATAAATATAAGGTGAGATTTGATTAGGATCTTAACCTTACACTTTGTGGGATTGATAAAAGCCAACATTATTGTAGTGTTGGCTTTTTTGTCCTTAGGCTTTTATTTCAGTAAAGGCTTAACGACAGAAAGTAATACCAATCACAGTAAGCAAGTGATCAGAAACGGCGTAGGAAAAAGGCTTGAGAACAAGGCTGCATTTTTCGATAAGTAGTTACTCTACGATCAAAAATTCTAACGCAGGTATCGAGCGTTTTAACAAGCTAGAGTGAGCCGTTATTTACTACGATTGGTATATGTTACCTCCCTATAAAAATAACAATATAGAAGTAAGCACACATGAAACCAACTCAAGCTATTTTGGCCGAGATCTTAGAAGAAGTTCGTCCTCTAATTGGTCAGGGAAAGGTCGCTGTTTATATTCCTGCACTAGCGCGTGTATCGAACCAGAAACTGGCGATTGCGGTGTACACCAATGAAGGAGAAGTGATTCAAGCTGGTGATGCAGAGGAAGCTTTCTCTGTACAATCTATCTCTAAGGCTTTGAGTTTGACGTTAGCAATGGTGCTCTATAAGCCAGAAGAGATTTGGCAGCGTGTCGGTAAAGAACCTTCAGGGCAAGCCTTTAACTCGATGATTCAGCTTGAGATGGAACATGGGATTCCTCGTAACCCATTTATTAATGCTGGTGCAATAGTTGTTGCAGACCTACTACAAAGCCGCTTGTCTGCACCAAGACAGCGTTTATTGGAGTTTGTGCGTCAGTTATCGGGCGATACTCATATTGTGTACGACAAGGTAGTCGCGGCTTCAGAAATGATGCATAGCGACCGCAATGCCGCTATCGCGTACTTGATGCGTTCATTTGGTAATTTTGAGAACGATGTTATCCCTGTACTCAATAATTACTTCCATGCTTGTGCACTTAAGATGACTTGTGTGGATTTAGCGAAAACCTTTAGCTACTTAGCGAACAAAGGTGTATCAGTTCAGACTAAGAAAGAGATCATCACGCCGGTACAGACCAAGCAGCTGAATGCTTTGCTTGCAACTTGTGGTTTGTATGATGGTGCTGGTGAGTTTGCTTATCGCGTTGGTATGCCAGGTAAATCTGGAGTAGGTGGAGGGATCATCGCTATCGTACCGGGTGAGATGACGATTGCAGTATGGTCTCCAGAGCTGGATCCGTCTGGTAACTCTCTTGCTGGTACTAAGGCTCTCGAGCTGCTTTCAGAGCGTATTGGGCGTTCTATTTTCTAGTATTTTCGGTATGCTAAATTCAATAAAAAGCCTCTCGTGATGAGAGGCTTTTTTTTCGGTCCTAGATTATTCGTCTTCTTCGGCCATGAAGGCTTCCAGCAAATCGTTGAGGAAAAGTTTCCCTTTTTCTGTGATTTGCCAATGAGTATCAGTTTCGTTCAAGTAACCTAGCTCTTTTGCCCATTCAATCGTTGATTGAACAGCGTCAAAACCAAGACCTGTCGTATCAATAAAATCTTGCTTGGGACACGCTTCCATCAACCTGAAACGGTTCATGAAGAACTCGAAAGGACGATCCTCGTTTGCTACTTCAAATTCATCCGAAATATAAGGTTTCACCATATTCTGATAAGCAGCTAAGTAGCCTCTTGGGTGCTTAACCTTAGTCGTTCGAATAATTCGCCCATCAGCAAAACTCAGCTTGCCATGAGAGCCACAGCCAATACCCAAGTAGTCACCGAAGCGCCAGTAGTTGAGGTTGTGTGTACACTGGTATCCCGGCTTGCTGTAGCCTGATATTTCGTACTGTACATACCCTGCATTAGCGAGCTTTTTGTGGCCTAATTCGAAGATATCCCAGAGATCATCATCGTCTGGTAAAGTTGGCGTTTTGTAATAGAACATGGTGTTAGGTTCTATTGTTAGCTGGTACCAAGATAAATGCGGGGGATCTAACTCGATCGCTTTATCTAGATCAGCCAATGCTTGATCGATACTTTGATCCGGTAAGCCATGCATAAGATCGAGGTTAAAGCTGTTTAGACCGATTTTATGTGCAAGATGAGCAGCGTTGATCGCTTCATCTTGACCATGGATACGGCCCAGCCTTTCTAGCTTTTCTTGCTCAAAGCTTTGTACACCAACTGAGATACGAGTAATCCCCGCTTTTTGGTAACCAGCGAAACGCTCCGCTTCAATGGTGCCTGGATTGGCTTCCATGGTGATTTCAATTTCAGGTTTGAATGGGATGCGTTGCTCAATACCTTGAAGCAGTCGACCGATACCTTCTGGAGAGAACAGGCTTGGAGTTCCCCCCCCAATAAAGATCGAATACAGCGGACGAGGAGCACCATTGAGTTGGTACTTTTCGATATCAGTATCGAGATCCTCAAGTAGCGCATCGATGTACTCTTTTTCGGGGATATCGGCTTTCAGAGCATGTGAGTTGAAATCACAATACGGACACTTTTGTACACACCACGGGATGTGTACATAAAGGCTAAGAGCTGGTGGAACGAGTGCTGCGTTGTGCATTACAGAGCTTGCTCTTTCAGTGCTTTGAATAGTGATGCAAGGGCTTTACCACGGTGTGATAGTTGCTTTTTGCGTGAAGGGGCAAGCTCAGCAGATGCACATTTGTCTTCTGGAACAAAGAATACAGGGTCGTAGCCAAAGCCGTTCTCACCGTGCTCTTCAGTCAGGATTTGTCCTTCCCATTTACCATGGCATACCAGTGGTGTTGGATCATTTTCGTGACGCATTAAGACTAATACACAGTGAAAACGAGCAGTACGCTTCTCTGACTCAACACCTTGCATAGCATCAAGCAGTTTTTCGATGTTCTCTTTATCGGTAGCGTCTTCTCCTGAGTAACGAGCTGAGTAGATTCCCGGCGCGCCATTTAAGTAATCAACCTCTAAACCAGAGTCATCTGCAATCGCTGGTAGACCGGTTTCTTTCGCTGCATGACGAGCTTTAATGATGGCATTTTCAATGAATGTTGTTCCTGTTTCAGCGACTTCTGAAACGTTAAATTCACTTTGTGCGACAACGTCAAAGCCGAACTCAGACAGAATATCTGCCATCTCGCGAACTTTGCCTTGGTTGCCTGTAGCTAAAACAATCTTACTCATGGAATGGTGCTCTAAATAAGTTAATGAACAGAACAGTGAGCTTACTCTTCTGTATAGAATTTTTGCGTGAAACGTAATGGACCTGTACCTTTCAAGCCTGCGTTAACATCGATATTAAACGTGATGTTTTCTTCGTGCGTAATAGGGAACTCTGCAAGGTAATAGATGGCATCACCTTCTTTGATTTCACGGAAGTTAAGCGTGCGAGTATTACCCACCAGGTTTTTGGCTGTTCCCGTTATTTTAGCGGTTGTCGCAGGTTTTCCAAGGGAGGCATTGTCTAGTACGCTGATGTTTAAAATAGCTGAGTAGCCGTTTCGCTTGAGCTTGTATTGTTTCGCGACTTGAGCTGTTAAAAATGTCGAGTTAAAGGCCGAGTAGTGAACCTCGATATCCTTAATGTTCTTAAATTGCCCTGCTGAGCTTGGTAGGGCAATGAGAGCGGTAAGTAGTGCTGTTATCCATAGACGCATAATGACTCCAATAAATAGCAAAAAGCCATCATAGGATGGCTTTGACTTCAGTGGGGATTTGGCTTGGCGAGCATATTCGAACTTGTTTGTGCCGGCCGAGTTCTCCCTTTTCAATTTTAATTTGCCCTTTAGCGACCTTAAATTGTTTCGCTAGGTATTTCGCTAAGTGGGCATTGGCTTTGCCATCTACTGGTGGAGCAGTAATGGCAATTTTTAGTTCCTCACCGTGCAAACCGACGATTTTGTCTCGGCTTGCTTTGGGTTGGATATAGACCCGAAGAAGAATGTCGTCTTCTTCGGCCCAAACCGCTTTTGGCATCGTCAAAGTACCTGATGTTCGTACTTGAATTATAGCTGATACCAAATAGGACCAATCATGTCACCCATAAGGAAGTTCGCAAACTGAAGAACAATGAACAGAACCAACACGCTTAGGTCGAAACCACCCATATCCGGCAGAATGCGACGGATAGGCATTAGCATAGGCTCAGTCAGTTGATGGAATACGTATTCGATTGGGCTACGACCTTGGCTAACCCAGCTTAGGATTGCACGGATTAGTAGTACCCAGAAAATCAAACCACCAGCCGCTTTGATCAGAGAAAGTCCGCCAAAGATTAGGAAGCTGATATCGAACACTGCTGCGCCACCAGAGATAATTAAGTTCAGAGCGACGAACTTAAGTACACACAGCACGTAAGCGAAAACGACTGTCGCTAAGTCAATGCTGCCGATTGATGGAATAACTCTACGCAGTGGTGCAACCACTGGTTGTGTCGCTTTTACGATGAATTGTGAGAACGGATTGTAGAAATCTGCACGTGATGCTTGTAGCCAGATACGCAAGATCACAACCATGATGTAAAGATCAAAAACGGTCGAGATCAGAAAGCTCATCGAGTTCATATTGTTTCCTTTTTCGGATTTACTTGCCGCTTAGATATCACATGAGCGACAAAATGCTTAAAACAGTTTTTCCATTTCTTCAGCTCGAGCAACTGCCGCTTGCATGGCTTTGGCTACAATGTCTGATAGTTGATGTTCATTAAAGGTGCGCAGTGCTTCGGCGGTAGTACCACCTTTTGAAGTCACTTGCTCACGCAGTGTAGATAATTCTGTATCTGGATTCGCGACCACCATCTCTGCCGCGCCTAATGCCGATTGCTGTACTAGCTTGCGGGCCGTCTCTTGGTCGAAACCTTGATTGACTGCTTCCGCTTGCATTGCTTCCATAAACAGGAAGAAGTAAGCCGGAGCGCTGCCTGCCGCCGCAATGATGTTGTTGATACCAGGCTCTTGTTCAACCCAGCTCACTTCCCCAACAGCCTGCATTAGCTGTGATGAGAAGTCTTTATCTGCTTGGCTAACGGATGAATCAGCATAAAGCCCACTCATACCCTTACCAAGCAGTGATGGTGTGTTTGGCATCACACGTACTAGGTTCAGCTGGCAGTCTAACATCTCATTGAGTCGATTCGCATTAATACCTGCGGCAATTGAGATAACCAGTTTGTTGCTAAAGTTGATGCTTTGTAAGGGTTTACATACATCAGCCATCATCTGTGGCTTCACTGATAATACAACAACGTCTGCTTGCTCTGCTGCGGCAATATTATCGCTGGTGGTATTGATTCCGTACTCTTGCTCTAACGGCACTCTTCTGGTGTCAGAGGGTGCAGTCGCCGTAATCTTTTGCGCTGGGTAACCACTCGCTACTAAGCCCGCTACAATTGAGCGAACCATGTTGCCCGCCCCGATAAAGGCGATGTTCTTATGTTCCATATATCAAATCCTGAGCGTATCGCTGCGCGGTGAAAGCGGAGCGGTATCAATACTTATACTTTTTAGGTTGTTAGGTGTCGCTATTTCGCGTAATCACGAGCACCGAAAATCGCGGTTCCAATACGAACCATAGTGCTGCCAGCCTCGACTGCTGCCTCCATATCTCCACTCATGCCCATCGAAAGGGTATCAATATCAGGATATTTTGCAGCTAGCTTATCTTTAAGCTCTGTCAGTTGAGAGAAAGCACTAAGCTGTGATTGATAGTCAGAAACGTTTGCAGGAATTGACATCAATCCTCTTAAAGTGAGGTTGGGCAATGAGGAAATCAACTCTGCCAGTGCAAAAACTGACTCTTCAGATGTGCCAGACTTGGATGCTTCCCCACTGGTGTTTACTTGAATTAACACTTGCAATGGTGGAAGTACGCTTGGGCGCTGGTCATTCAGTCTCTGAGCGATCTTATCGCGATCGATGGAATGTACCCATGCGAAGCTTTCTGCAATAGGGCGAGTCTTATTTGACTGGATTGGTCCAATAAAGTGCCATTCCAAATTTAGGTTAGAATGTTGTTCTGAAAAGTGTTTTACTTTATCGACACCTTCTTGAACATAGTTTTCACCAAAGGCCATTTGGCCTCCGAGCGCGGCTTCTAGAATCGCATCAATAGGTTTGGTTTTGCTGACGGCTAAAAGGTGTACGGACTCTGGAGATCGTCCGCACTTTTGCTCAGCGCTACGAATCTGTGAGGTGATTTGTTCGATGTTTTGTTGAATACTACTCATAGCTGACTTTACTTAGGGGAAATAAATGGATATCACTGAGTTACTAGATTTTAGTGTAAAGCATAACGCGTCAGATCTACATCTTTCTGCGGGTGTATCTCCAATGGTACGTATAGATGGTGAAGTAAGGAAGCTTGGAATACCAGCTTTGAGTCATGCTGATGTGCACCGTTTGGTTTTTGAGATCATGAGCGACTCGCAGCGTGGTGAGTTTGAGGAAAAACTGGAAGTCGACTTCTCCTTTGAATTACCCAATGTTGGTCGTTTCCGTGTTAACGCTTTTAATCAATCTCGTGGTTGCTCAGCTGTCTTTCGAACTATCCCTGTCGAGATTCCGACGTTAGAGCAGTTAGGCACCCCTGACATTTTTGAGAAGATTGCTAATTATGAAAAGGGTCTAGTGCTAGTTACAGGCCCTACAGGCTCTGGTAAATCAACCACTCTTGCGGCGATGGTCGATTACGTAAACCGTAACCACAATAAGCATATTCTCACCATCGAAGACCCGATTGAATTTGTTCACACCAACAATAAGTGCCTAGTGAACCAGCGTGAGGTTCATCGTGATACCCATAGCTTTAAAGCGGCGTTGCGCAGTGCGTTACGTGAAGACCCTGACGTCATCCTTGTTGGTGAGCTTCGCGACCAAGAAACCATTAGTTTAGCGCTCACGGCCGCAGAAACCGGTCACTTGGTTTTTGGTACCTTACATACCAGCTCGGCGGCAAAAACGATTGACCGTATCATTGATGTTTTCCCAGGTAGCGATAAAGACATGGTTCGCTCAATGTTGTCTGAATCGTTACGTTCGGTGATTGCCCAGAAACTATTAAAGCGTGTCGGTGGTGGTCGTGTGGCTTGTCATGAAATTATGATGGCGACGCCAGCGATCAGAAACTTGATTCGTGAAGATAAAGTCGCTCAGATGTATTCGATCATTCAAACAGGTGCGGCACATGGCATGCAAACCATGGAGCAAAATGCGAAGCAGCTGATGGCTCAAGGCTTGGTTGACTCGGAAGAGGTCGAGAAAAAGATCGAAATTGAAACCTCAATGTTCTAATTAAGGGTGCACATGATGGAATTGAATCAAATCCTTGAGAGAATGCTTTCTCAAAAAGCGTCCGATCTTTACATCACGGTTGATGCGCCAGTCTTGTTCCGTGTCGATGGGGAACTGCGAGCGCAAGGCGAGAAGCTGAATTCAGCCCAGGTCAGTCAATTACTTGATGCGATGATGGATCAAGATCGACGTGATGAATACCAGCAAACGCGCGAGGCTAACTTTGCGATTGTGCGTGATTTTGGCCGTTTTCGTGTTAGTGCGTTCTTTCAGCGAGAGCTACCTGGTGCGGTAATTCGACGTATCGAGACCAATATCCCAACCTTTGAGCAATTAAAGCTTCCTGATGTACTACAGGACTTGTCTATCGCTAAACGTGGGCTTGTGCTGGTGGTTGGGGCAACGGGTTCTGGTAAATCAACCTCAATGGCTGCAATGACGGGTTACCGAAATACTAATCGCTCGGGGCATATCTTGACGGTTGAAGACCCGATTGAATTTGTTCACGAACATAAGAAATGTATTGTGACTCAGCGCGAGGTAGGGCTTGATACTGAGAGCTATGAAGTCGCACTTAAGAACTCATTACGCCAAGCGCCAGATATGATTCTGATTGGTGAAATCCGTAGTCGTGAAACCATGGAATATGCGATGACCTTTGCTGAGACGGGTCACCTGTGTATGGCAACTTTGCACGCGAATAATGCCAACCAAGCGCTAGAGCGTATTCTCCACTTGGTGCCGAAAGAGCAGAAAGAACAGTTCCTGTTTGATTTGTCGATGAACCTGCGTGGTGTGGTTGCTCAGCAGTTAATCAGAGATAAAAATGGCAGTGGGCGTCATGGTGTGTTTGAGATTCTACTGAACAGCCCACGTGTGTCTGATTTGATTCGCCGCGGTGAGTTGCATGAGTTAAAAGCAACGATGGCAAAATCGAAAGAAGTGGGCATGCAGACTTTTGACCAAGCTTTGTATGATTTAGTCGTAGTAGGAAAGATTAGCGAAGAAGATGCACTCCACAGCGCCGATTCGGCTAATGACTTACGCTTAATACTTAAAACCAGGCGAGGTGATGGTGATTACGGTAATGGAGCTTTATCTGGCGTAAAGATTGATATGGGGTAGATACAAAAATCAGAAAGCCCGAGCTGTTATGGTGTAGAGCTCGGGCTTAAAACAGCTAACTTATTTGATATTTAGCGAACCATGACTTTTTCGAATGTCGTCTTAGTACTTCGTACCACTATTGGAACCTGAATAAGTTTTGCCATCATTCATGTGACTAGCGTTGCTAGACCCTGTTGAGCTACACGCTGAAATGGTTAGAGCGGCAAAGATTACTAGAAAAAATTTCATCTGAACTCCCACTTACCTATTGATGAATTGCAACGTCTCTACGGCGCGAAATTCGTGCGGGATCACAAATCGGGATGCTTTTTGCTTACTTAATTTTCGTTAAAAATATTGTGCTTCAAACCAGCTTTCGAGAATGACAACTGCGGACTGGTTATCAACATTTCCTTTACTTAATGCTTTGTAGCCACCCATGTCAAAGAGGTCGGCTCTTGCTTCTGCGGTCGATAATCTTTCATCATGCAGCTCAACATCAACACCAAAACGACCTTTTAATCGCTTAGCAAACTTCTTTGCTCTAGGTGTGATGGTTTCTAGATCACGACCGTGAAGATCGGTAGGTAGCCCGACGACGATAAGATTTGGTTGCCACTCTTTAATCTGTTTTTCGATGTCGTCCCAGTTCGGGATACCGTCTTTAGCTTTAAACGCTTTTAAAGGACTAGCTGTGCCAGTGATTTCTTGTCCAATTGCGCTGCCTATACTTTTTGTACCGTAATCAAATGCCATAATTGTTCGTGACATGGGGCTTCCAAATTTATCTGTGTTTGAGTGTTTCTGCTATGAGGCTAGGCGTGACCAGCGTCAGACGAAAGCTGCGCGGCGTTGATACCTAACATTTGTACTGCGACTTTCCAGCGATCTGAGATTGGCGTATCGAAGATGACTTTAGGGTCTGCTTCAACGGTTAACCATGAGTTTTCAGTTAGCTCGGTTTCCAGCTGACCGGGCTCCCAACCTGCATAGCCAAGAGCGACCAAGTAGTGCATCGGCTCATCTTTAGTGCCTAACACCATTAAAATATCTTTTGAGGTCGTTACCGAGATTTGGTCGGTCATGCTGATGCTTGATTGATAGCTGCCCTTAGGTTTATGTAGAATAAACCCACGGTCTTCAGCAACCGGGCCACCATTTAATACTGGCTTATCAAGGCTGGCTTGATTAGGTTTTGGTTGCTCAGATTCAACCTCAACTTGTTTGAGCATACTGCCGACAGTGACATCGATGGGAGCGTTAATCATTAACCCCATCGCACCTTCCTCGTTGTGTTCACAGAGGTAGATTACCGAGTTTTGAAAATACGGATCTTTCATCCCGGGCATAGCGACCAAAAAGTGGTTCGTTAGGTTCATAGAGCCTCCTGCCAGTGTGTCACTAATAAAGGGAAAAGAGCGGCGTAAAGCCGCTCATTCTATTCCTAAGACGTATGTGTGAAGCGCTAGGGCTTTCTTTTAGCTTAGGTTATTTTGCGTTAACGCGACGCTCAATTGCATCCATTAACTTGCCCGTTACCGAGATATCGAAAGCGGCTTCGATTTCGCGGATACATGTAGGGCTCGTTACGTTGATTTCAGTTAGCTTATCACCGATAACGTCTAGACCAACGAAGATTAGACCTTTTTCTTTTAGTGCAGGAGCAACGGCTCTTGCTATCGCCCAGTCTGTGTCACTTAGAGGTCGCGCTTCACCAGTACCGCCAGCTGCAAGGTTACCTCTAGTTTCGCCTTTAGCTGGAATACGAGCTAGGCAGTAAGGCATTGGTTCGCCATCAACTACAAGAATACGTTTGTCACCGTTGCTAATGTCGGGAACAAAAGATTGTGCCATCGCATAGTTTTGGCCATGGTTAGTCAGTGTCTCGATAATAACTGATACGTTTGGATCGCCTTCTTTCACACGGAAGATCGATGCGCCACCCATACCATCAAGTGGCTTAAGGATCACATCACCATGCTTCTCACGGAACTCTTTGATTTTCTCCGCTTTACGAGTCACGATAGTGGTTGGTGTTAGTTCCGGGAACCACGCTGTGAACAGTTTTTCGTTACAGTCACGTAGGCTTTGTGGTTTGTTTACGATCAGTGCGCCATTTTCTTCAGCACGCTCAAGAATGTAGGTTGCGTAGATGTATTCAGTATCAAACGGAGGATCTTTACGCATCAGTACTGCATCTAAATCAGATAGTGCGATAGTTTGCTCTGACTTGAATTCATACCAGCCATTTGGATCTTCTTTGAGCTCAACGACTTTAGTGTCTGCGATCGCAATGCCTTGATCTAAGTGTAGATCATTCATCTCCATGTAATGGATTTCGTAACCACGACGCTGAGCTTCAAGCATCATGGCAAAGCTAGAGTCTTTTTTGATGTTAATGGATGAAATTGGATCCATTACGATGCCAAGTTTGATCATTTTTTTCTCCTAGCCTAGATCGCCAAAACGGACTTGTAAGGCAGTAATTGCGGTTAGAGCTGCTGTTTCGGTACGAAGTACACGTGGGCCGAGTAGCGTCTCTTCAAATTTGTATTGTTCTGTCATGCTGATCTCTTCAGCAGACAAGCCACCTTCAGGACCGATTAATAGGCGTACCTTACTGATAGGTTCTGGAAGGGTATTAATTGAGTATTTTGCGCGAGGGTGCAGGTTCAGCTTTAATGCTTCACTAGGTTCGCTACACCACTCTTCAAGTTGCATGATAGGGCGAATTACTGGAACTGTATTACGACCGCACTGTTCACATGCTGCGATAGCTATTTTTTGCCACTGAGCGAGTTTTTTCTCGAAGCGTTTAGCATCCAGTTTAACGCCGCAGCGTTCTGAAATCAGAGGAGTGATGGTGTTTACACCAAGCTCTACCGACTTTTGGATCGTGAACTCCATTTTGTCACCACGTGAGATAACTTGTCCCAAGTGTAAGTCTAATGGAGATTCACTGCTGCGCTCGATACGTTCAGTCACGTCAACAGTGACATTCTTCTTTGATACCTCAGTGATTGTCGCCGGAAATTCAGCGCCGCTGCCATCAAAAAGAAGAACTTTTTGACCTTCTTTCATACGAAGGACACGACCAACATGACCCGCGGCATCTTCGCCTAAAGCGAGTGAACCTAACTGATGAATGCGTTCTGGGTGATGGATACGAGGGATTCTCATGCTGGTAAACCTATAAATAGTGTCATTAGGGTATTTTGTCTCTGCCTAACATGGATGCTTTTAGTTGAAAAAACAAGGGTAGAGCAAGAGTTTCAGGGGCAATTCCGAAACTCTTGGGTGAGACTGCTATGTTGAATGTTGCTGTGATGCAATAAGTGTTATTTGCAAGCTTGGTAAACAAATGGGTTGTGATTCCCTTGAATGGCAAAGATACGCTCATCACGAGTACATTCCCATTCGTTGACTGGGAACTGTTTATTCCACGCTATCATCAGATTGGTTTGTCGTTTAGATAGCTTAAAACCGTACTCTTGGCTCATGTAAAGATAAGTTCGAGCGATAGAACCTTTCGCTCTGTCTGGCGGCATTACCTTACGTTGCTTAAAGTTGACCTGCATTTCACACTGACCATAACTTACTCCATCCATACCATTCCATTGGCTGAAATTGTAGTTGGAGCGATCTCCGTTAACCTCGCCAATGGCCGGAGTCAGATTGTGAAGATCGGCTTCCATGGATTTGAAGACTTTGTCATTGCGAGTACAATTCTTGCGTCCACCGTCTTGCCAGCACTGACGCTGGTGGCCGAATTGCCAGGCGGGAACCACGTGCTCCCATTCAATTCGACTTGCACGTTTTTGCTGCTTTCGTACTTGATAGCCACAGCCGTCGAGGTCTGGAATGCCTTTCTTTTTGTCTTTCCATGTTATGTCACAGCCACAATAAAATGACGTTGGGTGATCAAGGTAAATCTTCACCGCTTCTTTTTTGGCTTTGGAAAATGAAGTGGGCGGAGCGGCAGAAACGCTTTGGGTTACCAGTAGGCCAAATACTACCGTTAAGTAAAAAGACACCGATAGGCCAAGTGCTTTGGGGGTGATTTTTTGCATAGAAAAAGACTGATAAAAGTATGATAAACATCAGTCTAGCACTCAAAGGATTGACTTCTCCATTACATTTCTATCACTGACTCCATTGAGTACTACTTTCTAAATTGGAGAAAGGTGTCGCTATAAAAGAAAGCTAATGCCGATTGAGAGCGCTAGCTGAGTTGTGTGCCTGTGAAGGATAAGGTTTGATTACACTGTTGGCAGCGGTAGCTTGATTGGTTGCGTAACACCTTGTTGTGACGTCTGATAGAAAGTGGATAAACCTTGCAGGCACAGCGATACTCAAAGGTCTTACCTTGCACTGAGGAAATCTCAAAGCTATGAGTCGTTTTAGCTGGCACGTTGAATACCTTTTCCATTACGTATTTCCATTCATTTCCATGAGGTCTCACTTGCCCAAACACTTGGTGAGTGACCAGATGTGCGAGCTCATGGGGCACGACTTCGTTGATGAAGGCATCTTCGTTTTCAGCGAATAGAACTGGGTTGAGTTTAATCTCATTGAGTTGAAGGTAGGCCTTTCCTGCCGCTTTGCCTCTTAGCTTGTAAGTGATCGTTGGGGAAGGGAATTCACGAGAGAAATGCTGGTTGGCGATAGCTAGGCATTCGGCTAGTTTCTTATTTGCTCTGTGCTGTTGCGGGGTGTAAGACAAACTTTGTTAACTCCAAAAAAAGAACTCAGCACTATAGCTGAGGTCTCATCATAACATTGCTCGTTAGTCTGGCGACTACTTAGACGTGATGTTTTTTCTTGATGATTTCGTGATAAGCATGCCATGTACCGTAGCCAAGTAGAGGCATTGTGACGATCATACCGATGCCGTAGGTGGCAAAGCCAACCAAAATACCGGCGCAGATGATGCTCGCCCATACGATCATCGCAGGGATATTTGACTTCACCGCATTGAAGCTGGTGAAGATTGCACTCATCACGTCAACGCGTCGTTCCATCATTAATGGGATAGAGAAAGCAGATATACTAAAAATAAGGCTAGCAATCACGAATCCAACGATCGAACCTGTAATCAAAAACGGGGCAAATTCTGAAAGTGGAGCGCCTTGTACGGAAGGGTAAAGCGCATGCAGTAGCGCTGCGATTCTCATCCAGAATATCATTGCTACCATTAAGATAATCGCAAATGCCCACTGGTGAGTCGAGTTGCGTGTGATGGCTTTCATTGAATGGAATAGGCTAGCGTTGTGTCCTTTCTCTCTCTCCCAGCTTGCGTCGTATAAGCCTAGAGCTAAAAATGGCCCTATCAGCATGTATACGATTAAGCTTGGCATCACAACGAGATGTGTTCCTTGCCACTGGACAAGTTGCACTATGGCGATGGCCGCAGCCATAAAGCATAAGCCGTAGAATGCACTTATAAGCGGCATTCTCACTAAGTCATGCAAAGCAAGCGACAACCAATGAAAAGGTGCTGAGATACTGATTTGGTTACAAGGAATGGTTCGAGCGTAATTTTGGTCGCTGACCTTGTGTTTCTTTTCGTTCAGTTCGGATGAGTGCGCAATACGAGGCATAGATCCCCCTAGTTAAATAACGTCCTAGTTGTAAGCCCATAGAGTTCAGAGGTGTCGAGCATGAACTTTATGGTGTTGAGCTAACGTGCTCTTGTCATCCCAGTTATTGTTCTAGCGTGCATCTAACGAGCGTCGTCAGACTGAATTTCTGTAAGTTAAATGTGAGCTTGATCGCCTAGGAGTTACCTTAACTATTGTCAGTAGTACTAGAAAACACAAATTATCCGTGGCTTTTTATACTAAGTGGCTAACGGTAAATGAGGGAGTTGATGGCAGGTAAAGTGAGTGAGGTTTCGATAAGTATCTAAAAATAAAGCCCTTACTAATAAGTAAGGGCTTTAAAAGTAATATGCGCTGCGGCTAAATTATTTTAGGCCAGCGAAGTCTGCAAGGATTGCAGCTTTGTCAGTTGCTTCCCAAGGGAACTCTTCACGACCGAAGTGGCCGTATGCTGCAGTCTGCTTGTATATAGGCTGAAGAAGGTTCAGCATCTCTTGAAGACCGTATGGACGTAGGTCGAAGTTGCGACGAACCGCTTCAATGATGATTTCGTGCGATACTTTCTCAGTACCGAACGTTTCAACCATGATTGATGTTGGATCTGCAACTCCGATAGCGTAAGACAGTTGAATCTCACAACGGTCAGCCATGCCAGCTGCAACGATGTTCTTCGCAACGTAACGAGCTGCGTAAGCTGCAGAACGGTCAACCTTTGATGGATCTTTACCAGAGAATGCACCGCCACCGTGACGAGCTGCGCCGCCGTAGGTATCAACGATGATCTTACGACCTGTTAGACCACAGTCACCCATTGGGCCACCGATTACGAAACGGCCTGTTGGGTTGATGAAGAAGTTAGTGTCTTTGTTGATCCACTCTGAGGGTAGTACTGGCTTGATGATCTCTTCCATTACAGCTTCACGTAGATCAGGTGTTGTTACTGAATCACAGTGCTGAGTAGAAAGAACAACTGCATCGATACCAACGATCTTGCCTTGGTCGTATTGGAAAGTAACTTGAGATTTCGCATCAGGGCGAAGGAAGTCTAGCTTGCCGCTCTTACGTACTTCAGCTTGCTTCTTGACAAGAAGATGAGAGTAAGTGATTGGAGCTGGCATTAGGATTTCAGTTTCGTTAGTCGCGTAACCAAACATGATGCCTTGGTCGCCCGCGCCTTGCTCTTTAGGATCAGCTTTATCAACACCTTGGTTGATGTCTGGAGATTGCTTACCAATTGTGTTTAGAACAGCACAAGAGTCAGCGTCAAAGCCCATATCAGAATGAACGTAACCAATTTCACGAACTGTTTCACGAGTGATCTCTTCGATATCAACCCATGCAGAAGTTGTTACTTCACCGCCAACCATAACCATGCCGGTTTTTACGTAAGTCTCACAAGCAACACGTGCTTTTGGATCTTGTTCTAAGATGGCATCAAGAACAGCATCAGAGATTTGGTCTGCAATTTTATCTGGATGACCTTCTGAAACAGATTCAGAAGTGAATAGGTGCTTAGCCATGAGAGCTCCACTTTTAGTTTTTGGTGTAAATAATTCATGGCGTCGCAAGCTAGGAAGCGCCGCCATTAAATACAGTATATTTTGTAGGTGTTTCTACATCTAGACGTCTATTCTAAATTCCAGCGGTCGAATTACAAGCTCTTTTTTATGATATGTCATAACTAAACGTTTGCGTATTGGTCGAGATAAGCCATAGCTAAGTGATGTAAATGTACGAAAACTGCGAAAAATGACCGTTAAAATGCCAGTAAAACGTTTGCAGTCGCTATAGTCGTTTGAGAGAATACCCGCGCTAATAAAAATGAAAACTTTAGCAATATCTCTTTTTTAAATCGCTTATGTATCCAGGAGCAGACATGCCTTCTCGTAAAGATCTAGCCAATGCAATCCGCGCACTTAGCATGGACGGTGTTCAACAAGCAAACTCAGGCCACCCAGGCGCACCTATGGGTATGGCTGACATCGCTGAAGTTCTTTGGCGTGGCCACTTGAACCACAACCCAGCAAACCCAGAGTGGGCTGACCGCGACCGTTTTATCTTGTCTAACGGCCATGGTTCAATGTTGATTTACTCTCTGCTTCACCTTGCAGGCTATGAGCTTTCAATTGAAGACCTGAAAAACTTCCGTCAACTGCATTCTAAGACGCCAGGTCACCCAGAGTACGGTTACGCTCCTGGTATCGAGACAACGACTGGTCCTCTAGGTCAAGGCATCACTAACGCTGTTGGTATGGCAATGGCAGAGAAAGCACTGGCTGCACAATTCAACAAAGAAGGCCACGACATCGTTGACCACTACACTTATGCATTCATGGGTGATGGCTGTCTGATGGAAGGTATCTCTCACGAAGCATGTTCGCTAGCAGGTACGCTAGGCCTTGGTAAGCTGGTTGCTTTCTGGGATGACAACGGTATCTCTATCGATGGCGAAGTGGAAGGGTGGTTCTCTGACGATACACCTAAGCGTTTTGAAGCATACGGCTGGCACGTAATTCCAGCAGTAGATGGCCATGATCCAGAAGCAATCAACGCAGCTATCGAAGCGGCTAAAGCTGATCCTCGTCCATCACTTATCTGTACGAAGACTATCATCGGTTTTGGTTCTCCAAACAAAGCTGGTACGCACGACTGTCACGGTGCTCCACTAGGTGCTGATGAAATTACAGCAACTAAAGCGGCGCTTGGTTGGGAACACGGCTCTTTCGAAATCCCAGCAGATATCGCTGCTGAGTGGAATGCGAAAGAAGCGGGCGCAGCAAAAGAAGCGGCATGGAACGCGAAGTTTGATGCATACGCAGCGGCTTACCCTGAGCTAGCAGCAGAATTCAAACGTCGTACTAACGGCGAACTTCCAGCACAGTGGGAAGAGAAAGCAAACGCAATCATTGCTGACCTTCAAGCTAACCCTGCAAACATCGCATCACGTAAAGCATCGCAAAACGCACTAGAAGCATTCGGTCAAATGCTTCCAGAATTCATGGGTGGCTCTGCTGACCTAGCGCCTTCTAACCTAACTATGTGGTCTGGTTCTAAGTCTCTAGAAGCAAATGACTTCTCTGGTAACTATATCCACTACGGTGTACGTGAATTCGGTATGACGGCTATCATGAACGGTATCGCTCTGCACGGTGGTTTCGTACCATACGGCGCTACTTTCTTAATGTTCATGGAATACGCTCGTAACGCAATGCGTATGGCTGCTCTGATGAAAGTTCAGAACATCCAAGTTTACACGCATGACTCTATCGGTCTTGGCGAAGATGGCCCAACTCACCAACCAGTTGAGCAAATGGCTTCTCTACGTCTAACTCCAAACATGAGCACATGGCGTCCATGTGACCAAGTGGAGTCTGCAGTCGCATGGAAACTGGCTATCGAACGTAAAGACGGTCCAACGTCTCTAATCTTCTCTCGTCAAAACCTTGCACAGCAAGAGCGTAGCGAAGAGCAAGTAGCTAACATCGCGAAGGGTGCTTACATCTTGAAAGATTGTGAAGGTAAGCCTGAGCTTATCCTTATCGCTACAGGTTCTGAAGTTGAGCTAGCGGTTAACGCTGCGGCTGAACTGACAGCTGAAGGTAAGAAAGTGCGCGTAGTATCTATGCCTGCAACTGACGCATTCGACAAGCAAGACGCTGAGTACCGTGAATCTGTACTTCCATCTGACGTAACAGCTCGTATCGCTGTAGAAGCTGGCATCGCTGACTTCTGGTACAAGTACGTTGGTTTCGGTGGCAAGATCATTGGTATGACAACGTTTGGTGAATCTGCACCAGCAGGTGAGCTATTCAAGATGTTCGGTTTCACTACTGAAAACGTAGTAAACGCAGCAAAAGAGTTGCTAGCTTAATAAGACTTCGTTAGTTACGTATAATAAAGCCGAGCCATCAGGCTCGGTTTTTTAGTCATATACAAACTTTAGGCTATTCGAATTCATTACCCCAGTTGTCCAACTCTTTAGTACCACATACTTTGCATGTCACGTACCGATCCATGTTGTAGTAGTGGCCGCCATTTATAATTGAGTTAGCAAAAAGCTTAATTCTACCGAATAAACTTTTGTCGGTATCGTAGCTGCTTGTCTGGCGAACAAGAATTTCACTATGTGGTGTTTCTTTATTGCATTTCTTGCAAAAATGAGTCGCTGGGTATCCAGACATAACCTTTTCCTATGGTTGAGAAAACTGGGTTAGAAACAGCCGTAGAACCAGGTAAAACTCATTAATGTAATAACTACATCAATTGGAAATGATACTCAATGCTTATGTATGGCTTTGTTGAGTTAGGTCACTCAACTAATGCCTTTTGGGTAGGATTCAGTTATTATGTGTTGCACGAAATTTTGGTTAGATGTACGGAACTATGCTAAAAGTCGCGATAAACGGATTTGGACGAATAGGGCGTAATGTATTACGCGCTGTTTATGAAAGTGGCAAAAGCCAACAAATCAAAGTAGTAGCTGTCAATGAGCTTGCTCAGCCTGACGCTATGGCTCACCTATTACAGTACGATACCAGTCACGGTCGCTTCGGTAAGAAGATCTCCAACGACCAAGAGCACATTTATATCCATCATGGCATCGGTGTCGAAGATAAAGGTGAGTTCGATACGATTCGTATTTTACACCTTGCTGATATCGAGTTGCTGCCTTGGCGTGACCTAGAAGTGGACATCGTTCTCGATTGTACCGGTGTTTACGGCTGCCGAGCGGACGGCCTAGCGCACATTGCTGCTGGCGCGAAAAAGGTACTGTTCTCACACCCTGGAGCTAATGACCTAGACAACACCATTATCTACGGCGTGAATCACGATACTATCGTAGCCGACCACCGAATCCTATCTAACGGTTCATGCACTACCAACTGTATCGTCCCTATCATTAAGGTTCTTGATGAAGCCTTTGGCATCGAGTCAGGCACCATCACGACCATTCACTCTTCGATGAATGATCAGCAAGTTATTGATGCTTACCACAGCGACCTTCGCCGTACTCGTGCTGCAAGCCAATCCATTATTCCTGTCGATACCAAATTGCATAAAGGTATTGAAAGAATCTTCCCGAAATTTTATAACAAGTTCGAAGCAATATCTGTGCGTGTACCGACGGTAAACGTCACTGCGATGGATTTAAGTGTCACAATTAATACGAATGTGAAAGTTAATGACGTAAATCAAACCATTGTTAACGCTTCTCAGTGTACATTACACAACATCGTTGACTATACTGAAGCGCCGCTCGTATCCATCGACTTTAATCATGATCCCCATAGCGCGATTGTGGATGGTACTCAAACCAGAGTGAGCAACGGCCACTTGGTAAAAATGCTAGTGTGGTGTGATAACGAATGGGGCTTTGCGAACCGAATGCTGGATACGGTTCTTGCAATGCAAGCTTCTGAAGGCAAGAAGTAAGACCTAGAAGCAAATATGAGGATTGTTTATTTTTTAGCTTGAAATAAATAACAAGAGTCCACATATTATTAGTAGTTAAAGAACTACCAGTTAAATAATTTATAGGCTTAGCAGGGTTGCTGAGTTTCCAAACTTTATTTTTTTTAAATTTGAGAGGACAAATCATGTCTGTGATCAAGATGACTGACCTGGAACTTGCAGGTAAACGCGTATTTATCCGTGCTGACCTAAACGTACCAGTAAAAGACGGTAAAGTAACTTCAGATGCACGTATCCTAGCATCTCTACCAACTATCAAACTTTGTCTAGAAGCTGGTGCAAAAGTAATGGTTACTTCTCACCTTGGTCGTCCTACTGAAGGCGAATACAACGAAGAGTTCTCTCTACAACCTGTAGTTAACTATCTAAACGACGCTCTAGAGTGTGACGTTAAACTAGCAAAAGATTACCTAAACGGCCTAGAGCTGAACGCTGGTGAGCTTGTAGTTCTAGAAAACGTTCGCTTTAACAAAGGCGAGAAGAAGAACGAAGAAGAGCTATCTAAAGCATACGCATCTCTATGTGACATCTTCGTAATGGATGCATTCGGTACGGCTCATCGTGCACAAGCATCTACTCACGGTGTTGGTACTCACGCTCCTGTAGCATGTGCTGGTCCTCTTCTTGCTGCTGAGCTAGAAGCACTAGGTAAAGCAATGGATAACCCAGAGCGTCCACTAGTTGCTATCGTTGGTGGTTCTAAAGTTTCTACCAAACTAACAGTTCTAGAGTCTCTATCTAAAGTTGCAGACCAACTAGTTGTTGGTGGTGGTATCGCAAACACATTCATCGCAGCTGAAGGTCACAACGTAGGTAAGTCTCTATACGAAGCAGACCTAGTTGAAACTGCTCAAAAACTAATGAAAGAGTGTGCTATTCCAGTAGCAACCGACGTTGCATGTGCGAAAGCATTCGATGAGAACGCAGAAGCTGAAATCAAGCACGTTTCTGAAGTTGCAGACGACGACATGATCTTCGACCTAGGTCCAGATTCAACTGCTGCTTTAGCTGAAATCATCGGCAACGCTAAAACTATCCTTTGGAACGGCCCTGTAGGCGTATTCGAATTCAAGAACTTCGAAGCGGGTACTGCTGGTATTTCTAAAGCAATCGCTGAGTCTGCAGGTTTCTCTGTAGCAGGTGGTGGTGACACGCTAGCAGCTATCGACAAGTTCGGTATCAAAGCTGACGTTTCTTACATCTCTACTGGCGGCGGCGCTTTCCTTGAGTTCGTTGAAGGTAAAGTACTTCCAGCAGTTGCTATGCTAGAAGAGCGCGCTAAAGCGTAATGAATATCAAGGCGGGTGACTATACCCGCCTTTAGCGTTTGCTGCATGTCACACTTTTTTGCTAGAATGGAGTCAGTTGTGAGCAAACGATTGCAAGCTTTTAAACTTAAGTTTTTTAATCTTAAAACGATAGAATAAATAGGACTATTTCCATGTCTAAGATCTTCGATTTTGTAAAATCTGGTGTGATTTCTGGTGATGACGTACAGAAAGTATTTGAAGTAGCAAAAGAAAACAACTTTGCTCTTCCTGCTGTAAACGTTGTTGGTACTGACTCTGTAAACGCAGTACTAGAAGCAGCTGCTAAAGTTAAATCTCCAGTAGTTGTTCAGTTCTCTAACGGTGGCGCTGCATTCTTCGCAGGTAAAGGCGTTAAACTTGAAGGTCAAGGTGCACAAATCCTTGGTGCTGTAGCTGGTGCTAAATACGTACACGCTGTAGCTGAAGCTTACGGTGTTCCAGTTATTCTACACACTGACCACGCTGCTAAGAAACTACTTCCATGGATCGACGGTCTACTAGACGCTGGTGAAGAGTTCTTCGCTCAAACTGGTAAGCCTCTATTCTCTTCTCACATGCTAGACCTATCCGAAGAGTCTTTAGAAGAGAATATCGAAACATGTGCTAAGTACCTAGAACGTATGGCTAAAATGAACATGACAATCGAGATCGAACTTGGTTGTACTGGTGGTGAAGAAGACGGCGTTGATAACTCTGATATGGACGCATCTGAGCTTTACACTTCTCCAGAAGACGTTGCTTATGCATACGAGAAACTAAGCGCTGTTAGCCCACGTTTCACTATCGCTGCATCTTTCGGTAACGTACACGGTGTTTACAAGCCAGGTAACGTTGTTCTAACTCCAACTATCCTACGTGACTCTCAAGCATACTGTGCAGAGAAGTTCGGTATCGCTCCTAACGCTCTAAACTTCGTATTCCACGGTGGTTCTGGTTCTACTGAAGCAGAAATCCAAGAGTCTATCGGCTACGGTGTTATCAAAATGAACATCGATACTGATACTCAGTGGGCTACATGGGATGGTATCCGTGCATACGAAGCGGAAAACCGTGACTACCTACAAGGTCAAATCGGTAACCCAACCGGTGAAGATGCGCCAAACAAGAAGTACTACGATCCACGCGTATGGCTACGTGCTGGTCAAGCTTCTATGGTTACTCGTCTTGAGAAAGCATTCGCTGACCTTAACGCTGTAGACGTACTATAGTTCTTTGAATTAAGCACTCTCTAAGTTTTAAAAACCC
>NZ_JBQKUM010000069.1:0-25573 GCF_054968605.1 Pseudoalteromonas sp. G5_S1_14_S5
TATTGTTCAGATATTTTATGTCCAAAATCTCTACCAATGAGAGCATGAAATAACCCGTCAACCAAAGCTGAACATTCATCGAATCAATGGCTGTATAGTTCTCTTACTTCCATCTATGACGACTTTGCTTGGTAAACCATTTTATGAAGTAGCCTTATTCAGAAAAGCTCTAGCAGCCTCATCACGGTTAGGGCTAAGATAATAATCGATCACATTTCTAAATTTATCGACGGCTCGGCTATAGTAGATCCACTTACCCTTTACTTTGATGTAGGTTTCATCCATGCGCCACGATTCAGCCACCGGCTTCCTTCTCCGCCTTGCTCTATGCTCCAATACTGGCGTAAATTTGATAACCCAACGATTAATAGTTGCGTGATCCACAATGACTCCATGCTCTAACTGTATCTCTTCGATTTTACGATAACAGAGTTTACAGGCGAGATAATAACTTCAGAGGGAAAAATGACAACCTTTAAACATTAAGAACCAATATCATGAGTGGAGATAAAAAAAATCTTAGCTAAAAGGCTCAAAGTTTGCGACAGAACCAATTTTAGGCCGAAGAAATGCTTAGGCTTTAGGCAACCTGCCGTCATATTCAAAGAAATGTGTATAGTTGCTTAAATGGCGAACTTTCGCACTTCGGGCTTGTTCATCCGATCCAGTCATTACTCTACCCATAATATTTATTAGAATAGCTCTATCGAAACTCTCGCATTATGGTCGAGCTGTACTAACATATAGTGGTATACAAGTCTTATATGATGATTTGGCTAGATACTAAAAAATTATAAGAGATTAGATGTTACCCTATTAGGGAGAATGGGATATGAATCGTTTCTCAGGTATATTCGTTACTATTGTCCTATTTTTAACTGCTTGTGATAGTTCAAACATAGCTACAGTTGATGACATTTCTCCTGATGGCGCTCCTGATGTGATCGCAGAAAACACCATAAATGGTGTGGTCGTTGCTAATAAAGTTTCTGGAGCTTCAGTGGAGGTTTATGCCGTTGATGATAACGGAAACGTTGGGCAGCTTCTGAACTTCAGTGAGGTGCTTACTAACGACGATGGCTCTTACACGATTGAAATACCAGAATACAGCGGACAAGTTCTTGTTATTTCTAAAGGTGGCTCATACAAAGATGAGGCGACCGGCCTAGCTATTGATCTCGCTGACACGGAGCTTCGAGTAGTCACCGAAGTGACTGAAGTCACGGATGATTCGAGTGCAAAAGGAAATATTGCTGTTATCACGCCTCTTACGGAACTTTCCATTCAGTTAATGGATGGTGACTTGTCTTCGAGTAACGCGGAAAAAGTGAATACCGAAATCGCCCAGATCTTCTTTGGTACTGCAGACCCGGATTTGATCACCAAAACTTCTCCGATTGTCGAGCAAGATGACACCCCATCGGATAACATGCCAGCAGGCGATATCTCCGCAGTCGAACAAGTGAAAAGCGCGACACTTAACTACAACTTGATCTTGTCTGGTCTGTCTAGCTTGGCAAAAGGGAGTAACCCTGTTGAAGCGCTAGCAGAAATTAAAGAAGAAATTGTGGTTAACAATGGCGATTTAAGTAATGACTTTAAAGAAGACTTGATTGAAGGGGCAATGACTGTCCTCGACAGTCAAGGCATTGAAGTAGAACTTGAAAATAGCACCATTTTGAATGTCACCAAAGAGTTTAAAGAAGAGGTGAAAGCCAAAGTCGCTAGTGATTTCTATGCTAGAAAATTGCCGGAGCTGATTGAAGTGGAACCTGGCAACATTAATGCTTTCGATCTGCTCATTAGTGAGCAACTTCGTAACATATTCGATTTCAAATTTTTTATTGTCAACAACAACGGCTCTCAAAAGGATACTAACGCCGTACAAATTTCGACTAATGCACTGACAAACGCGGCCCTAATGGTTCAATTAACCGATAAAGAGACGGGGACGTCAAAAACCGAATATGTCAATTTCACCATTGTCGAAACCGTTAAAGCGTTTACTTACAGCATTGGTAATGTGAATAGTAATGGTCTTATTCCCCTGCAAATTAGCCAGACTTCAGGCGACGATGTTGAGACGGTGTTAAGCAACATGTCTAAACGTACCATTGAAGTTGTTGAGATTAACCAGCAGACCTTCTTGAGAGTGCTTCAAGATGGGATTGCGGTATTGGCTGTACGTTCGCTGGCAGATAGCGATGTGACATTCGCCAACTTCAGTTTCAACGTCATGGAAGATCGTAATGACATCCTAGATATCGAGTGGTCTTTTGATAGCGAACTCCTTATTTCTAATTACCGCAGCAACGACAACTTTTCTCTTTTCTATGAAATCAATGATGTGGAGTTTGGGGAATTGGATGTCGTGGATCGAGGGCCGCTGTCATTGGATGACACGTTATCTTTTTACTACGTCAATCGTGATGGCATTCGTCTAACGAATAAAGTGTCGTCTGATCTCTTTTCGATTGTTCAACGCACGTCTTTGAAAGACTTTAATCAACTTGAAAAACAGGCCTTGTCGGTGGCTAGCTTTGCGAGCGTTTTGGATTTGAATTTCCAAGAGAGCAACGTCGATTACTACGCTTCACTGCTTGATGATAGTGATGCGTTTGTTTCGTTTGCTGATTTGCAATCGTTTATTGATACGGCTGATCGAAGCATGAGTGCGTTTAAAGTGGTTCAACAAGCGTCTATTTCAGGAGACGATGCACTGATTGAGGCTGAGACGTTTAATAGCATCATCAACCTCACCTTTGATAGCAATGCATTGACTGATTACAAAAATGAAATTGTATTAACTGAGACGCTTGCCAGTATTGAATCACTGCAGACACTCATTATTTCAGTCAATAGTAGCTTGGATGCCATTGCTAAAGTGAAAGGCTATGCTCTTGGCAACATCAGCGAGATTGACGTTGCGGATTTTGACGCCATTTTGTATTTAACCCATTTTGATCCAGCATTGTTGACACATTATCAAACCGCGCTACAAATCAATGGTGATTTTGGTGACATCACGGCGCTAGACCGTTTACTGCTTAGAGTGAATCAAGAGCAAGCGTTGTTAGCAAGCGCCAATGGCATGATAGCCGCAGTCCCATTAATGTTATCAGATTGGTTTGACGGTCAACTGATCTCTACGTTTGTTAATGAGAACCTCGATGCGTACAACAGCGAAATCATCGAGCGCCAACCGCTAGAAAATTTTGCGGCCATTGTTGTGTTAGTGGATGAAGTCAATGACAGCGTTAGCGCACTTGATAAGATGAATCAAGCGGCCATCACAAGTGATGCAACCGATCTGACGTTAAATGATTTTGAAATCGTGCTGCATCTGGAAAACTTTGATGCAGAGAATTTTGCCGCTTATCTGCAAGCGATCGCGAGTCAAGAAGCCATTAAAGATGTAGCGGCGTTAAATCGTATCTTACTCAGCATCAACGATACCCAAGGGCTACTGGCTATCATCAATGAGATAGACGAGGATAGCCCACTCAGTTTGATGCAATGGCAAGCGAATGGGATGGTCGAAAGCGTTCGAGAAGGGGATTACTTAGACGCCTATAATCGCGAAGCCATGAAACGCAAACCACTGGGCAGTCTAGAGGAGATTCAACAATTAGTGAGTGATGTCAATCTCAGCGTCACGGCTTTTAACAACATTCAAAGTGCGGTAGGAGGCAATACGAGCGAGCTTGCGGCGACGGATTTCACTGATATTTTGCATCTCGAATATTTTGAACCCGGTTACGAAGCCGCTTATCGAGTGGCTATCAGCAATGCCTCGTCGATCGTCGATGTGAATGCCCTAAGCGCGTTACTGCTGGCGACCAATCAAGCGCAAAATATGCTGGCGTCGGTCAATGGTATGACAGAGCAAGCGCCGATGAGTCTCATCCAATGGCAAGCGGATGCGCAGCTTATCAACGTACAAACCACCGCTTCACATCTTGATGGATACAACAGTGAAGCGATGCTTCGTCAACCGTTTACTGATATCTCGGCTCTTCAAGCCATGATTGGAGAGGTCAACGCGAGCGTGGCGGCATTGGATAAAGTGCGCAATCTGGCCGGAGGGGATGCGAGTCCGTTGATAGAAGAAGATTTTGCAGCGATTTTGCATCTCAGTCATTTTGATGCCGCCAATCTTACCTCCTATAAAGAAGCTATCAGTGCAGAGAGCGCTTTAGCGGATTTGGCCACGTTAGAGGCGCTGCTGCGGTTAGTTAATCAGCAGCAAGCCTTACTGTCTGCTGTGAATGCTATTAAGGACAATGCACCATTAGAACTCTTGGATTGGCAAGCGGATATGCTGCTGAACGACGTCATAGACGAACCTAATTTGAGCCAATACAACAGCGAAGCGCAGCGTCGCCAACCCATCAATGATCTCTTTGAGCTTCAACGTCTTGTTAATGAAGTGAATGCCAGTGTTGTTGCTTTTGATAACATTCGAACGGCAGTAGGGGGCGATACTAGTGCGCTGACGGAGGCAGATTTTGATGCCACTTTGCATCTAGAGAATTACACCCGAGTGAATTTTGCTAACTATCTCAATGCGATTGAACAAGCAAGCCGTCTTGACGATCTCGCAGCGCTTAATACTGTTTTGGCACAGGTGAACTCAGAGCAAGATTTCTTAACGCTATTGAACAATATTACGCCACAGTCGCCGATTTCATTAATGCAGTGGCAAACGGATGGATTGCTCACCTCAACTCAAGCATTGGCTTACTTAGTGGGTTACAACGATGAGATCTTGAATCGTCAACCACTGTCATCAATTGAAGAAGCACAGACGCTCATTAATGACGTCAATGCGAATGTGGATGCGTTTGCCGCACTCAATAATGCGACGACCACAGGCAGTGCGGAGGCCGTCTCTATTGAGACCTTCAACGCCCTCTTAGGTTTAGAGCCAACATTAGTGGTGTCGGTCAATTTGGCGGCCTATCAAGATGCGTTAACGCAATCCACCCCAAGTGATGTGGATGAGTTAAGTGACATTAACGCATTCTTAACCAAGGTGAATGAAAGCGAAACGGCACTGGCTGAAGTCAATCTTCGTTTAAGCCAACATCGCGCCTTTGATCTTGATGGCGTTCTGTTATTGAAAATATTGGCATTAGAAGACAGTTACGACATTGCGTTTCAATCTGCTTATCAAATTTCGCTTGCTAACCTTCACCTAGACTCACTCCCTATTACTGCTCAGGCTCTCGCCGCGACCATACAAGAGACTAATACTCATCAAGCCGCTTTGGCGAATCTTCGTTTGGCGATCACCAATGTGGCGAACATTGGCGATGCGATTGCTCCAGTACACTCGTATTTAAATACGTTAATGACGCGCTCTGACATCGAATATCAAGGGGCGTTTAATCGTTTATTGATGGGGTTAAGCGAGCGAGGCTCGACATTCAATACCACGTATTTTGATTCCATTGATGGGCAATTAGTGGCAATCAATCCGGCGGATAATACCCCGTTCTATGTGGTTAAGGATGACATCAAACCAATCCCCGTGTCAGTGACCTACAGCATGGCATCGGGTCGCAATGTCTTTGTGATTAATGGCGAGGAGCGTCCGGTCTTAGCGTTAGATGCAGGTAATACCTATCACTTTGAACAATCGGATGCCAGTAATGCCAATCATCCAATTGCGTTTACCTCAACGGCGGGTGATTTTACGATGCAATCGACTGGCACGCCGGGTACACAAGGTGCTTTCACCGAAGTGACCATCGGCGCGGCAAATACCGATTTGAGTTACTTCTGCACTTTGCATGGTGCTGGAATGGGGAATTCGGTTGACTTAGGTGATCCAGCGCTGACGCTCGCGGTCACATCCGCATTGACCGAGCTTGGCGTCACTGCGGTGATTGATGCGCAGTCGGGCGTTACCGTGAATGGTCAACCGGTGGCCTTTACTCAACACCGTGATGGGGTAGCCTACGATTATCTATCCGACCGAGGCTTTGCAGAGCCGGCAAGCGAAACCAATCGCAGTATCGAGCTTCTTACGGCACAAAACCTGGATCATGTGATGCAGATGATGTCGGCCCATATCGGTGCCATCGATAACATCAATGTCGCGTTAGCCTCTGATGTTACCGAGATGACAGCAGAGGATCTAAACCGTTTAGTGACCATCAGCAATGTGCAGTCATCGTCATTGTCTGGTTACCAGCAAGCGATGCTTGATAACAACCTGGTCAGTATTAACGATGGGGCTGAGTTACAAAGCTTCATTAATCGTGTCAACGGTGACGATGCACTCATCGCCCTTGTGAACAATGCGATCATAAACAATACCCCATTAACGCAAGAAGCGTGGCAAACCGGTGCCATTTTGACGGGTGTCCGCGCGGGTGGTTATCTTGAGGCGTATCAGCACCACCTGACTAACCATCCAGCTTTCACCAGTGCCGTCGACATCCAAACCTTTATTAACGATGTGAACAACAGCGTCGATAGTCTGGGGATCATATCAGCGGCGGCAAACAGTGAAACCGCAGAGACGGTCACGCTCGCGGCATTACAAAATGTTATTGGATTAACCAACATTGAGGGCGACAACCTTAAGGCGTATCGTGGTGAAATTGTCAAACTCACCAGTGCGACACTGGGGGATATGACAGTGCTGCAAACCCTAGTTGATCGTACCAACGCCAGTGAGACGGCGTTGGAAGTGGTGATGGTGGCGGCGTTGACCAACAATGCAAGTGAAGTTAGGGAAGCGGTGTTAACCAACATCATTGATCTGATCTTTGATGTCACCAATCTGTCTTCATATCAATCCGCTATTACACAGGCCAGCGGCATCGTGAACGTGAGCGAATTGCAAACGCTGGTCAATGACGTAGATGCCAGTCTCATCGCCTTTGCCTTGGTGCAAAATGCAGCACTCAGCAACAACGCCAGCAACATCACAGTGAATGTACTGGCTGATATCATTGATTTGAATGTCGATGACACGCACATTCAAGGGTATCAAGCTCAGATTGCCGCCGCGGCGTCTATTGATACCATCGCAGCTCTGCAAGCGATCCTCACTGAAGTGGATGACAGTGAGTCTGCTTTTGAGCAGGTGCAAGCGGCCGCCAGCAGCGGTGATGCGACAGCCGTGACAGCCACGTTATTAGGTCGCATTCTTAACCTCACCAGCGACGCGTCACATATTGCTGAGTACAAAAGCCATATTGAAGAACAAAGCAGTATCGACAGCGTCGCCAATTTGCAACACGTCCTGACCGAGGTGGATGACAGTTTAGCCGCGTTTGAACTGGTGCAAACGGCCGCCTATTCCAATAATGCGGCTGCTGTCAGCGATGCGGTACTGAACGACATTCTGAATCTAACCCATGTGTCTGCCAATGCACTGTCGTATCAAACGGCGATTGCGGAAGAAAACAGTATTGCGGATGTGGCAGCGCTGCAAGCGATCATCGACCGTGTGGATGCGAGCCTATCGGCGTTTGCCGACGTTCAGCAAGCGGCAAGTGACAGTGATGCCGCGGATCTGAGCGTTGAGACGTTGAGCGCCATTCAAGGATTAACCAGTAATTCAGCGAATTTCTTCGATTATCAAACCGCCATCGCAGCAGAAAGCAGCATCGCCGATGTGACGGCCCTGCAAGCGTTGATCGACAACGTTGACGCGAGCCTGGCGGCATTAATGAACGTTCAAAATGCGGCCACGAGCAATGATGCCACCGGTGTGTCGCTGGAAACCTTAGGAGCTATTCGCGGCTTAGTCGTGAGTGGTGACAATGTCACAGATTACCAAAATGCCATCGCCGCTGAGTCTGACATCATTGATGTGACCGCCTTGCAAACACTCATCGACAGTGTCGATGCCAGTTTAGCGGCATTTGCGGATGTTCAAGCCGTAGCGGCCAACAGTGATGTGTCTTCATTGACGGTCGAAGCCCTCGATGCGATCCGTGGATTGAACATCAATAGCGCTCACTTTACCGATTACCAAGACGCGATTGCCGCGGAAGCGGAAATTATCGATGTTGCGGCCTTACAAGCGCTGATCGACAGCGTTGATACCAGTTTGGCGGCGTTTGAGGCGGTACAAAGCGCTATAGCCAGTAGCGATGCCAGCACATTAACTGACACCACGTTCAGTAATATCCGTAGTTTGACGTTCAATGTTAATAATTTCGGTAACTACCAAGATGCCATTGCGGCGGAATCACAAATCAATGATGTAGTTGCGTTGCAAGCGCTCATTGATAGCGTAGACGCGAGTATTGTGGCGTTTACGGCTGTGCAAACCGCCGCGACGAGCAGCGATGCCAGCACATTAACTGACACCACGCTCAGCAGTATTCGTGGTTTGACGTTCAGCGGCGAACACCTCACGGATTACCAAAGTGCGATAGCGGCTGAAGCGGAAATCACCGACGTCGCCGCGCTACAAGCTCTGATTGATAGCGTTGATGGGAGCCTTGCGGCGTTTGCCAGCGTACAAACCGCGGCAACCAGCAGTGACGCCAGCAGCATTAATGTCACGTTGCTGAGCCAGATTCGAGGCCTGACCCTGACAAGTGGTTATATCTTGGATTACCGCAGTGCGATTGAAAACGAAGCTGAGATGGCCGATGTGGCGGCGCTGCAAGCGCTCATCGACAGCGTCGATGCCAGTTTGGTGGCTTTTGCCAGTGTGCAACTGGCGGCAACCAGCAGTGACGCTAGCACATTAACCGATACAACGTTCAGCAATATTCGTGGTTTGACGTTTAACGATGCGCATTTGACCGATTACCAAAGCGTCATTGAAGCTGAAGCGGACATCGTGGATGTTGTCACGTTGCAAGCGCTTATCGACAATGTGGACGCCAGTATTGCGGCGTTTGCCAACGTGCAGTCTGCGGCCGCCAATAACGACGGCTCAGTGTTGTCTATCGAGGCATTGAATGCGATCCGCGACTTGACTGTAGAAAACGCCAATTTTACCAATTATCAAATCGCGATCGCTGTTGAAAGTAGCATTGCCAATGTGGCGGTACTACAAGCGCTGATCAATAGCGTCGATGCAAGCGTGGCCGCCTTTGCTGCGGTCCAAAGCGCGGTGTCTAGTAGCGATGCCAGTAACATTCAAGTTGATACGCTGGGTGATATTCGAGGCCTGAGCGTCATTGATGCGAACGTGGCAGATTACCAACAAGCGATTGAAAGCGAAACGGCGATTGTTGATGTGGCGGCGTTGCAAGCGCTGATTGACAGTGTCGACGCGAGCATTGTGGCGTTTACGGCTGTGCAAACCGCCGCGACGAGTAGCGATGCCAGTGCCGTCACCGACACCATGCTCAGCGCTATTCGTGGTCTCACGTTTAACAGCGCACACCTCACCGATTACCAAGGGGCAATAGCGGGCGAAGTCGAGATCACCGCTTTCGCCGCGCTGCAAACCTTGATTGACAGTGTGGACGCGAGTCTTGCGGCGTTTGCCAGCGTACAAACCGCGGCAACCGACAGCGACGCCAGTGGCATTAATGTTACCTTGCTGATTCAGATCAGAGGCTTGACCCTAACAAGTGGCCACATCTTGGATTACCGCAGCGCGATTGAAGAGGAAGCCGCGATTGCCGATGTGGCGGAGCTGCAGGCACTCATCGACAGCGTCGATGCCAGTATCAAGGCCTTCAGTGATGTGCAGCTTGCTGGGACTAACAATGATGCAACGAGCGTGACCATCGACACGCTGAATGCCATTCGCGGCTTAACCATCAATAGTGACAATGTCACCGACTACCAAGGCGCTATTGCGGCGGAAGTACAAATTGAGGACGTGGCGGCGTTGCAAGCGCTTATCGACAATGTGAACGCCAGTATTGCGGCGTTTGATGACGTGCAATCTGCCGCGACCAACAGTGATGCTCAAGCGATCAGCATCGAAACGTTAGAGGCGATCCGTGGTTTGACGTTTAACAGTGCCAATTTCACCGATTACCAAATAGCGATTGCCGGTGAAACCGACATTAGCGATGAAGCCGCGCTGCAAGCGTTACTTAATAGTGTTGATAGAAGCTTGGGTGCCTTTATCAACGTACAGATGGCCGCGACCAACAGCGATGCCAATGGTATCGAAGTCTCAACACTGGACGCTATTCTTGGTCTGACGTTTAACGATGTCAATTTGATCGAATATCGAGATGCGATTGCTGTCGAAGCCAACATTAACGATGTGGCGGCGCTGCAAGCTTTGATTGACAGCGTTGATGCGAGCTTAGCGGCTTTCGACGATGTTCAAACTGCAGCGGTTGATAGCGACGCTGAACCGCTAAGTTTAGAAACACTTTCAGACATTCGTAATTTGGACATCATTGATGACAATTTCAACGAGTACCAATCTGCGATTGCCGATCAAACCTCAATTGATAGTGTTGAATCATTACAAGCGTTAATCCATCAAGTCGATGAAAGTGTCCAAGCCTTAGCGGACATCAATACGCATTTAAATGGACAAGCCTTTGATAGTGTCTCGGTCGGCCTACTCGAAAAAGTCTTGGCCCTTAATGATTCGATTGTCCAAGCCAATGAAGTGCATTATCAGATAGCGTTAGCTGGGCAGCTTAATTTGCCGCTATCAAGCGAGGCATTGCTCAGTGCCATTCAAGACGTCAACACCACCCAATTACGATTGAATGCAACGGTCAATGATTACCAACAATCTGTTGCGCTACAAATGTCTCTGGAAGCCTTTTCTCGTTACAGCGCTGAAGTGACCGGACTGCGAAATGACATCATTCGTTTAGGTTTCAGTCGGATGCTAGAAGGGGTTACAGAGCGCGAATATAACCTGCCGGGTGAGTACCTCTATAGCGATGAAAATCAGTTAAAACTCTTTAATACCAGCGATGGTTCGACGTTATTCTTAACCCCTGAAGCGATCAAGGTCCATCAGATCGAAGTGGTGTTTGATGGCAATTCTGGTTCGAATGTCTTTGTTGTCGATGGTGATATTAAGCCTGAATTAACATTAGCACCGGATGTGACTTACTACTTTGACCAATCTGACAGCAGTAATGCCAATCATCCGATTGCGTTCACATCTGACAACAATCAATTCTCCGTCAGCAGTGTCGGCGTTCCGGGGCAAAGTGGTGCGTATACCACATTGACGTTGGCTAATGCCGATAATGCCAACTTCAGCTATTACTGTGAGCTTCATGGCGCAGGGATGGGGAATGCGATCACCTCTTTAGCGGAGCCGGTGGCGTACAACACCAGCTCTCCGATTTATACCGACATTGGTGTACTCGCCTCAGTCGATAAAGACGCCAATACCTTGAAGGTCAACAACAGAGAGGTCAACGTCACCCGTGTTTATTTGCCCGAGGCGACGTACCTTGATTTTAAAGGCTTTGATTTTAATTCCGACAGCAGTGGCGTTGCGCTCAAAGACATCAGTGTCCTAACGCTAGCAAGCCTTGATCAAATCAATGCGATCTTAGTTGAACAGAATTTGGTCGCAAGTTTTATCGATAACGCATTGTCAACAGACCCCAATCTTATTACCTATGAGCACCTTGCCTCACTGGTGACACTATTTAATGTCCAGCAAGCGCTGTTGCCGAATTACATCGCCAGTTTCATCGACAACGGTAAAACTAGCCTAATTTATGGGTTTGGATTACAAGAGTTCATTAATGCCACGAATGGTGATGACACCTTAATTTCTATCGTCAACGATGCCATTACAAACGCCACCACTCTCAGTCAAGAGGATTGGGTGACCGGCGGTTTATTAGCCGATATAGAAATAAGCTATCTCCCTGAGTACCAATCGCGCCTGGTTGGGCGAAATGATTTTAGAAGTGTGAGTGGGATACAAGATTACATTGATGACATCAACACCAGTAATGCGAACCTCACGCTGATCCAAAATGCCGCGCAGGCCAATGACGGCACGACCGTTAAGATTGCCACGCTCGATACGATACTTGATCTGACGGCTGTCATCGCCGCTAATCTGACTCAATATCAATCGGAGATTGGCAATGCAAGCACCGTTGCAACGGTGAATGATTTGCAGCTCATTATTGACCGTGTCAACAGCAGTGTTGAAGCGTTCACGATTGTCCAAACGGCAGCATCCACGAGTGATGCGACGGCGGTGTCGACGGTTGTGCTCAATGACATTATTGGTTTAACCTTTGCGAGCGCCAACCTTAGTCAATATCAAGAGGCAATTACGGCGCAAACTGAAATTGCGGGCACGAGTGCCTTACAAGCGTTGATTACCAACGTTAACAATACCGTTGACGCCTTTAGCGCAGTACAAGCGGCGGCAACCAATGATGATGCTGATGATTTATCGCCCACCACGTTTAATAACATCGATGGTCTTGTTTATACCGAGGCGAACTTTACGGATTACCAAGAGGCGATAGTCGCAGAAAGCAGCATTGCCGATGTGGCGGCACTTCAAGCGATTATCGACAGCGTCGATGCGAGTGTATTGGCCTTTGCGAGCGTACAACAAGCCGCAAATAGTGGTGATGCCAGCAACATCACGGCGAGTGTGCTCGACCCAATCCGCGGTTTGACCTTCTCAAGTGGCAACATGCTCAGCTACCGCGATGCGATTGAAGATGAGAGCGCGATAGTTGATGTGGCGGCGTTGCAAGCGTTGATAAACAGTGTTGATAGTAGCGTCATTGCCTTAGCTACAGTTCAGTTGGCAGCGAGCAACAGTGATGCCAGCAGTATTACGATTGACGTATTGGACAACATCATTGGATTGACCTTGATTGCTGCCAATATCAGTGACTACCAAGTGGCGATAGTGGCTGAAGCGAGCATTGTGGATCTGGCGGCATTGCAATTATTGGTCAGCAATGTTGACAATACCGTAGGTGCCTTTGCAGCTGTGCAAGAGGCGGCGACTAGCAGTGATGGTAGTGGCTTGACTCTGACCATATTGAGCAACATAGAAGGGCTGACGTACACCGATGCTAACTTGGCCGATTACCAAGCGGCAATTGTAGCTGAAAGTGAGATTACCGATGTCGGAGAATTACAAGTCTTAATAAATAATGTTGATGCGAGCGTAACGGCTTTCTCAATTGTCCAAGCTGTAGTCACCAACAGTGATGGTAGTGGAATTACAACGGACGTACTAAGTGACATTTTAAGCTTGACGTTCGACGCGGCTAATATCAATGACTATCAAATTGCTATTGCTGACTCGACCGAGATTATTGATATAGCGGCGCTGCAAGTGCTCATTGATAGTATTGATGCAAGTCTTGTTGCATTCGAAGTTGTTCAGGCTGCGGTGATTAACAACGATGCCAGTGCTGTGACGATAGTGATATTAAGTGACATCATAGGTCTGATATTTGCTGAAAATAATATCAACTTCTATCAGACAGCGATTGCAGATCAGGCTTCTATTATTGATATCGCTGCACTGCAAGTGGTGATTGATGAAGTTGATACGCAGCAAGATTCTATTTCAATGGAAGGCTCGGTAGTTGCTAATGATATTACAGGCGCGATGGTTGAATTTTTTAGCATCAATGATGATGGCTCAATTATTGAGAAATTAAATGTAGGAGATGCTGATGTTATTACCGATGTTAACGGTAACTATGCTGCACAGATAAAACCAACAGATTCTCGTGTATTGGTGGTGGCGAAAAACGGTAATTATCTCGATGAATCTACCGGTTTGAATGTCGACATGACGAATCAGTCGTTACGTGCCGTTATGGAACAAGCGTCGAATAGCGATACGTTAGTGATCACGCCATTGTCTGAAGCCGTTGCGCAGTTAGCGGAAGGAGATTTCTCTAAAGCGAAAATCGCCATGTTGCGTCAACAAGTCGCGCAAGAGTTTTTAGGCACAAACGACCCCAACCTGATGGATAAGCTGCGCCCAGTGGATTTATCCAGCTCAGAAAAAGCCGAACAATATATTGCCGAGTATGGTTTAGAAGCGTTCGGAAAAGCTCGAAATATGCGCGAAGTATTGGCAGGGCTTTCGATTGAAGCTGGCGGCAGAAAGCCAAACCAAGCGATTACTGACTTAGTGAATACACTTAAAGTGGATGGACAATTATCACAAGCGCTGAAAGAGCGGATGTATCGCGATACGCGTCGTTTAATGAAACGCCTCGATAAAAGTGGTCGTCAAGCGAGTATTACCAGTAAATTGTTTAATTTAACTTCAACTAAAGTGGCGGAACTTGAACAAGAAATAGATGACGATGACTTTATACAAGGTATTCCTGAACAAATTCAGGTTGGTTTAGGAACGAGTAACTTATTGGCACAGATTGATAACCAATATTTAGAGCGTTTCAATGTTACATTCGTTTTGATTTCAGATGGTGTTCGTTCTCAAGTTGATGATCCGACCACATTTACTGTACCAACGAATATTTCTGAATATGTGCTCGAAACCCGTTATGTCGACAAAACACGACCTTCGATTCGCTTTGTTGAGCACTCCAAACTGACCAATGTTCAAAACAGTGTTAATTACCAACTCTCAATTAGCGACTTACAAACTAATGGTCGACATACGCTATCACTAGGAAATAACGGTGGTGAATCGGCGAACATCCAAGTGTTAAACCTTTCCCCTAAAGTGGTGCAAACGGGAGAGTTTAATTATTTAACCCCAGCTCAGTTGAGTGAAATGACGGTGCTGCGTGATGGTACTGCGACCTTTAGATTGGTTGATATTGCTAAACACTATGATGAGCTGGTGACATTTAAGGTGCTGACACCACGCAGCGTACCCAATATCCCTTGGGTATTGAATACCAATGGTGATCTTCAAGCCAGTAGTGTTTCGACGGATAGCGGTAATGTAAACGTTTTTTATCAGGGGGACGATTTCACATTAACATTAATGTCGGTGTTAACAGTCGATAGAAATGCTAATGAGAGTGTCAATTGGTCCGTGGTTAAAGATGGCGTGAGGTTCTCGAACATTCAAATGGCGTCCATTGAGTCAATAGTGAATCCATTAGCGTTAGCTAATCTTGCATCACGTGTTGCCAATAGTGCGATTAACGATTCTGACTTGTTTGCGGAGTTTATCGGGTTAACCGATGTTTCAAGCGATGTAGCTATTCTTAGCCAGTATCGCAGTGCGTTGAGCAATACTACCGCCTCAACCATCGCGCAATTGAATGCGTTAATCGCTGAAGTGAACAGCAGCCAATCTAGCACCGATACCCAGTTCGTTGAGCTACAAAATACTGCGACCGATGAGGTGACCCTAGCGCAGCTTGAGGCGTTGTTCCCTAATCAATATTTGCCTGAAAGTTTGCTAAGTTATTATCAAGCGACACTGGCAACAAATAGCTGGTCGACAGTTGAAGACGTTGAAGCGCTTATCGTATTAGTCAATACCCAAAACGCACTCGATGAAGATAATGACGGGGTACTCGGGATCAATGACTCGGATGATAACAATCCATATACCGATAACGATGGTGATGGCATGCCAGATCGCATCGAAGTGGATTATGGTCTTGATCCTAACGATCCAACGGATGCTGATTTATCGATTGATAACAACAGTGACGGCATCCCTGATGTGTTAGCTAGCATTCAAGCGAGTCTACCGACACCTAATCAACTTAATACCACTAAGTGGATAGAAAATCATGCGCAATTAAGCATTTTACCAGAGTTGGTTGTGACTGATTTGATCACACAGCCGTTTGAGAAAACGCTCGATTTAAGTAACTTGAGTGGTGAAGTGTCTTATGAATTTATTGTTCAGTTTACTAAAAACACCTCAAATATCGGCGGTTTATTGGGTAATAGAAACAATGCTGAAGGGCTTAACACCCATTGGCAAATCCGTTTCGAGCAAAAGGCTAATAATATGGGGGCTACTCTATATGGCACATCTGATTATGTATTCTTCCCCGTTAATGGCCAATCCATAGCCAGTCCTTATGGTGCCCTAGCGCATGTGGTGATTGTCGGTCGTGGCGGTCAAACGGAGATGTGGATTAATGGTGTTCATGTGGGGAGTATCCTGCAAAACGCTATTTTGATTAATCATCCTCAAACACCTTTGGGTATTCACAGCGGTTCATTGCAAACTGGTGATGGTATCTATGCATTCGCTGCCCATAATCAAGCTCTCAGCCAAGATGAGATCCTATCTTCTTATATTGATACGCTCGGTATTTATTTCGATACTGATAACGATGGTATATATAACAGAGTCGATCTTGATGATGACAACGATGGGTTCAATGACTGGGTTGACCGCTATCCGTTAGACAATACGGAATGGGAGGATATTGATGGTGATGGCATCGCGGACAATTCAGATTTCAGTCTCATCGATGGCCCAACAGGGGATGCTGATGGTGATGGTGTGCCAAATCAAGATGACTTAGATAGCATTTCAGTGGAAGTTTACGACGCAGGTAAAGTGTTGTTGACCGCAAAGACCGAAGCGGGTGTGGACACATGGCGTTTCCGTATTAATGAAGGCGAATGGCAAGTTGCCCAAACCAATCCAATAATTCTTGAACTTGCCAATGGCGAAGCGCGTTTTGATCTTGAAGTTCTAGACGGTATCGATGGTGAGGTGATTGGTGGTGCCATTTTGTTTGAAACTATTTCAACGGTACCGCGTATTACCAGGGGTTGGGAAAGTACGATACCGTCACTTCAAACTGATCATGCCAATGCCTTATCTGCATTAGAAAACCAAGACGAAACCCTTGCTACTGAACAAGAATTGATAAACGTGATCAATGCTTCAATCGATCTCACATCGAGTTTGCAAAGTTCGATTAAACAGTACTTCTGGGAGGGTGTCGGCAGTGTTAATTGGTCAACAGGGATAAGTGCTAGCACCTTCTCATCTGGGCTTGGCTCATCGCTTGAATTATTGCCTTCGACCAGCGCGGATGATGGTGCAGGCAAAAACATGTTATTGGTGGCACAGCAGGGGAGTTGGCGTTATGCCGTGCCTGCCAATTCGATGTTTATAGGGGCAATGAATGATTCAGGCATGAACGCCTTGACGCATAATGTGCTTGATTGGGTGGTGGGCGATGAATCTGCAGATAAGCAGATTAAGATTGTAGTCGCCAATATGCCAAATAATGGCTATTCAGCACACTGGGATAATCTGATTGCATGGCTTGAGCGAGAGTATGTAGGGCGATATACGATCAATGGTTGTAGCGGCCCTGCCTTGCTGGGTTGTTTACAAGCCGATTCGCCTGATCTGGTGATTGTCGGTGATGAAAATTCCGACCTGTATTCTGCTGCAGACATGAGTGATGCCTTCAATTACCTCAAAGATAATGCGATCCCTACCATTCTCGAGCATCAAGATCGCTATGAGCACTTTGGTGCATCCCGTTTCACTTTGGAACTGCGCAACTTAATGAAAGTTACCACAACTAGTATTGGGCAAAATACTGTGGCTTCTAATGTTACCTTGGCGAGTTCACAAGGTGCTAATCCGTTGATGAATACCAAAGACCTTTTTGAACGTTTGCAAACCGGAAATTGGAATTATGCGGCAGCGAAAAATTGTGGTAGTGGGGGCGGGAAGGGAACGTTGTTAAATTGTACGACATCCGCATTGAACGCTGATTTATTTGATGATATCAACGTACTGAGTGAGATGTTAAGGGGGTATGATTCCACAAAAACTAACCCTTTTAATGTCATTGATCCTTTGACTCAATCTTTGCTGTTATTAGCACAAAAATACCGCCTTGAAATTGATTATCCGATTGAAATCAATGCCGATACCGCAAAAGAATACATCAATGCGCTCTTTGCTGAATTGATGGTCTCTCACTCGTGGGCTGAACAAAAGGCGCAACCTGATTTAGGTCGTTATTTCGGTCAAGCGAACGAGACCATCATTAAAGGAGAAAACTTTCATTACAATTACCCTGAAACGGTGGTGAATCAGCAGCGTACTTTGGGTATTGACAGTAAAAATTGGTCGTTAGGCTTTGATTCAGACTACGGCTATTACGCTGGCCAGCGACAATGGACAATGACAGGCTGGTATGCTCTGCCTGGTGTGCCTGTCACTATCACTCGTAACGACATGGTGGAGTCGACAGTCAGCAACGTTTCTATTCGTTTGCATTATGCTCGTAGGGGGACGCACCGTATCCTTGATGAGCATTGGTCGCCGATCATTGAGCAGAAAGAAATTTTCGACCTTGCTAATAACGAATCTGTTACTTTTGTCACACCATATGGAGCGCCGATTTACTTGGCGATTGATGGCGGCAATATTAATCGCTATAGCCAATTTACCGTCACAGGTGCAGCCAATCACCCAGCGATCTTTGACGCCAGCGATCTTGGCCAGCGTGAAGCTTTTTTTGATATGCTCGATACCGTCGAGATCCCACACTTGGATATTAAATACGGCCGTCATGAAGCGCATTCGACGCTGAGTGACTATCTCGATGGTGTGAATCTATATGGTGGTGATCGTGAGAAGCACTTAGAAAGCTGGTACAAAGATCATATCTTTGTTTACTGGATGAATGGTTGGGCTGTGGAACAGTCAGAAACCATGGAAGAGGTCTTATCGCCAGATGTGATGCAAGCATGTATCAATTTAGTGGATGAAGCTTCATGTAAAGATACGACCATGCATGGCCATCAATTTGTTCAGCATTATAATTATGATTACTATCCAGCGAACTATACGGCATCAGGCGTATCAGGTAATCCGTCAGATCAGGGGACTTCTCTAAGTGTTATTTTTGGCAATGCGTCTGACAATCATGAGTTAGGACATCAGCAACAGCGTAAACGTCTTGAAACCTTTGGTACAGATGATCGCAATAATTGGTCGACTTATTATTGGATGAGTACCGAAACCCAAATAGACCTTTATCGCGACATTGCAGTAGAGAACTATTATAAGAGAAATCAGGAGATCGATCGCATTACCATGTGGAAGATGACAGGGTCACTTGAAGCCTCGTCTCGGCTCATCTCAGTGCTTGCAGACATGCGTAACGGATCTAACCAAAGGGTGTCACTGCGTCAAAACACTGATGGTTCATGTGAAGTGCACATTACTGACAACGGCGAAGATTCACTGAACTTTACCGAGCAGCGAGGCATGTATGGACGTGCCGTGTCAGAATCCTTCTTCAAGCAAATTGTCTATCAAGGTCGTGGTATGCGTTTACGTGATGGTACGGTGCTGCGTGACCAGCATGGCCTTCATACGATGCTGCGCATTTGGGATCGTCAATTCATGTTGGCAATGAACGGCGTATGGCAATATACCGATGAAGAAAATGAGGTGCGTTGGGCTGGACTTAGAGATGATCTCGGTTTCAGTTTGTTCCCATTCAGAGGGTCGAATGCGTATAACACCGACTACGGCAATGATCGTGACATACGTCGGATTCCTGGCAACGATTTTATGCTAGTAGCGCTTAGTTATATCACTGGATTGGACTGGGTGCCTTATTTCAAAATGTATGACATGCCTGTGTCGGATTTAGCGATGGCGCAATCTGCCGTTAATGGCATTCATGGCGTAAAAGAAACGGGGATTTATGCACATGAGGGGCTTTCAATACCATGGGATGGCATAGGTGGCATTCCATGGATGCACATCGATATTGATAACCCAAGTGCACGTTATCCGTTCGGCGATAGTTCACCTGTTGATTGTGATGGTGCTGGTGTTTCGGTACCCAACCCACCTGTAGAGGTTGACTTTACTCGCAATGCAGACGGCACCATTGATTTGGCAATGAGTACAGTTCAGGGCGCAGCGCTTGCCGTGAACAACAATACACCAACGATTATTAACTATGATAGCGCTAACCAGCGTGTGACTGTGTTGCAAGACGGTGTGGCTGAATTGCACATCACTGGCGGTGCGACCAATAGAATCTTCAAGTTCCAAGTGGTTGCGAATGAAATTCAAGATTTAGGTCTTGTATTCTCGGAAGAGAATGCGCGTGGAACCATTGCACTAACTCAAGGCAGCACCGATAACTTGTATTACAGCATGTATGGTAAAGAATATCGAGTGACCGATTATCTCGAATTCACGCCAAATCTATTAGGCGACCCGATCACTTTCTTCTACCGTACACCGAAAGGTTTGGTGTACTCCATCGAACAAGACTACGACCTATCGAGTTTTTATGTTGAAGCCGATTCTGATGGTGATGGATTACCCGATCGCTATGAATTAGTGCGTGGACAACACCCTTACTCCCCAGATGATGGTGATTTAGACACGGACAGCGATGGCTTGACCGATGCGTATGAACTTGCGTGGAACCTTAATCCTGAAAGTGACGCGGATGGTGCGGATGCCGATTCTGATAACGACGGTATCAGCAATTTTGAGGAATCTTTAGCAGGATCTGACCCACTTGACAGTAGCTCTTATGACCGTGACCGCGATGGTGTCTTTGGTTCAGATGATGTCGATGATAATAACCCTTACAGTGATACTGATGGTGATTTAATTGCCGACATCATTGAAACCAATGCAGGTTTTGACCCACTTAATTCGTTAGATATTGATTACTCTATTGATGAAAACAATGACGGCACAGCTGACATTTGGGCGCAGTTACAGGCAACCTTGCCAGATCAAGGCGAAATAGGTGTGACGGCTTGGATACAGCATATAAGCGGCTTAACTGTACCTGCTGAAGTTGTGGTGACCGATTTTGTAAATGAAGCGAATCAAATGTCTTTGGATTTGAGTGCGCTCAGCGGTGATGTGTCCTATGAGTTCTTATTAGATTTACCTGTGGATCGTTCATGGAAAGTGGTGTTATTGGGCGGCAGAGATAATAGTATTGGGCTCAATACCGTTTGGACCTTAAGCTTTGAACAAAGAAATGCCACCCTAGGTTTAACTAAATTTGGTGCAGGAGATTACACCTTCACCGCCATCGAGGGTCAGTCTGTTGATAGTCCTTATGGCGATCCTGTGCATGTCGTTTATATAGCGCGAAATGGCAGCAGTGAGATTTGGGTCAATGGCGTACAAGTGGGCAGTTTTACCGATGCGTTATTGATTAATGATCCACAAACGCCGTTAGGTATCAATGAAGGCATTGTAAATGCAGGAGAGGGCATTTATGCCTTTGCTGCACATAACCGTGCGCTAACCGCCTCAGAAGTAGAGGCTGCTTACCGCAGAGGCACCAGCATTTATGAAGATACCGATGGTGATGGTATTTATAACGTGCTGGATCTCGACGATGACAATGACAGCTATTTTGATGACGGTACGTTAGACGAGCAGGGTATCGGCCTTGGCGTGGCGATTGGTGGTATTAGCGGTGATATTAATGTACTGATTGCCAGCAACACTCCGGTGAGCTACGACCTGTTATCAAGTTCATCCATCCTGATTGATGTCCGTAATGAGTCATATATCACTCAGTACAACAGCGAGTTCACCAAAGCTGGAATCATTAAAGGCAATATTCACTTGCAACAAATCATTAATGCAGTGAATGCCAGCATTGACATGGTCACTGCCATTGGTGTGGCGGCAGATAATAATTATGCGCAAAACATCAGCTTCGAAGATCTTTCTGCGGTGATTGATTTAGCCAATTTGAATGAAGATAATCTTGGTTATTATCAATCCCTGATTGCCATGAACGTCTCAACTACCTTGGCGTCGGTTTCAGATCTACAAAACTTGGTGAACAATGCCAATGCAAGCCAAACGCAAATTGACGCTTTGGTGCTAATGGCAGAAACTCAAAATGCATTAAACCTCACCTTGGCTACGTTACAAGGGGTATTTGGGTTAAGCATCACGGATGCGAACTTAGAAACTTATCGCATGTTCATCAGTACCTCCGATGCAACTGAAGTAGGCAATCTCACCAGCTTACAAGCCATGATCACCGAAGCGGATGCTTATGTGATTGATCCAACTGTTGGTATCACAGGGCATGTGGCTCTCAACAATATTTCTGGTGCATCGGTTCAGGTGTTTGACTTGAATAACGGCGCGAAAGGGGCGGATATTACTCGCGGCACGGTAAGCCTTGATGCAAACGGTAATTTTAGTTTGGTCATGTCTGCGACTTCAAATCCAGTCTTAATTGAAGTGACTGGCGGTACATATCAAGACGATACCACCGGTTTGTCGCGCACGAATACGCTGCTTCGTGCTGTGCTACCTAAAGTAAAACGTCGTGATCACGTGATTGTGTCGCCAGTGACGGACATTGCCGCCCATATGGTGCAAACCGATTACAGCTTGTCGGCCATTAATAGCGCTAACACTGCCTTAGCACAATGGATGTTGGACTCGACCGATGCTAACGCCATTTTCACTGTCATGCCTTCAGAGTTGGATTCAACAGAAACAGGCGCAGAAGAAGCTTATCGCACGGCGTTAACAGGGCTTTCCGTAGTTGGCAGCGGGCAATCAATTTCTGTTGTGAATTCAGCCATTGCACTTGATGCGGCAGATGGTTCGCTCGAACCTGCTACTGCCAAGATGATGTACTTCAATACTCAACGTTGGCTACGTCGTCATGGCCTGACGGATCTCGCCTTGAACGTTCCAAGCTTTGGGCTAGACGCTGCAGCGCAGCTGGCGGTAGATACCTTGCTGGCGAACAATCCTACCTTGGGTTACTTCCCTGAAAGAGTGCAAACCAACACAGGCACGCTTGATCTCACTGCATTACTGGGTGCGGATTTACCTGCTTCCTTAACGGCAAGTTTCAGTGTGCTTAATGGCGATAGCTTGGTTGATTTGACGAATGGGCAGCTTGATACCGGTTTGTATGGCAATGAAGTCCTTGTAGAAGTGACCTTTGATGTAGAAGGCGTTGAATATTCGGAAAATATTGTGCTTCTTCCGGAAACATCACCCGTCGTTGTCACCGCTACGCTGGGTGATATCACGGGTGGTGTCAATACGCTAACAACATCTAATTCCTTAAATGCGCTTGTCTCCGTCACCAACTTCAACCCGAATGTAATCAGCCTTGAGAATGACGAAATCACCGTGCTGGAAAGCGGCGTCGCGCGTTTACTTATCGCCCATGAAGATAATGATTGGGAAAAAGTCGTGCGTTTCAACGTGCGTGATGAATCAGAAATAGATGGCATTACGTGGGGCTTGAATAGCAGCGGCGAATTAGTGGTGATGGCGCTTGATGGCGATGCCGAAAGTATGGTGATGACCTTCCAAGGCAACAGCACGCGCTTGTCTGACTTCACTTCGTTAGCATTTGATCGCTTGCTCAACGAAACCTTCACATTGCAGGTGGAAAAAGATGGCGTGGTCTTCTCCGAGCCGCAAACTCTGTCTATTGCAGAAATCAACAACGAAATTGCGATTGCGAATTTAGCGAATCGCGTAGCGGATCTGACCATTGATCACGCGGATGTGTTTGCGGAATTCATGTATTTAGCGGGTGTCAGAACGGACGCAACATCTATGGCTAAATACCGTGAAACCCTAGCAGGGCAATCCATTAACACCCTTGATGAGTTGAATAGCTTAATCAGCGTTACCAACGAATTCTTGGATGTGTTTGTTCAACTTAAATCCAATATTGCGTCAAACATTACCTTGGAAGCCTTAGCAACCGCTTCGCCTGATTCGCAGCTTTATGATTTTGCCTTGGCACAATATCAAACCGCATTACCGAAAACGAACTGGCAAACTCAAGCGGATTTGGCCTTGGTCATCGAATATGTAAACCGTAATCTTGATTTTCCAGCGAATGGAACCTTAAACCTTGCTGCTTGGATGGAACAAGCCACATCAGGGGTTGAGGCGGTGACGTCTCACGATACTGAACTGCGTGGCACCGCGAGTACAACGGTTGATCTCAGTGCGTTGTCAGGCGACGTCAGCTATGAATTCTTGCTGCATTATCCGGCGGATAACTTCCTTTCAGGCGGTATGTTGGAAGAAAGCGGTAATGGTGCATTACGTTTCGAAGTATGGCGGGATACCAATACCTATGGTTATACTAAATTTGGTGTTGGTGACTATAAATTTAACGCTACCAATGGTGGTTCGGTAGTTTCCATCTTTGGACGCGTCGTACACGTGGTTTACACCATTTCCGGTAGTACCGCTAACTTGTATATTGACGGGGTGCATGTGGGTACTGGCGGAAATGCTTTCCTTATCAATAGCGCTTCAAGCACCTTGGGTAATAATGACAGTGGCTCCTTCTCAAACAACGATGTGATTCATGCATTTGCGGCTTACAACGAAGTATTAGCGATAGAAGAAATTGCATCACATTATCAGGTCGCCCTGTCTGTTTACCCAGATTCTGATGGCGACGATTTGCTGGATTACATCGAATTGGCGTTAGGGCTTGATCCAACAGATGTCAACGATGGAGCCACCGCAGACAGTGATACCGATGGTTTCACTAACTTGCAGGAATTCCAATCAGGCACTGACCCATTAAATGGTGCTGATTATGATGCAGATGGTGATGGCGTGTCTGTGCTGCATGATCCTGATGATAACGATCCGCTGACTGATACGGATGGTGATGGATTGCAAGACAGCATTGAATTCGCTATCGGGTTTAATCCACTTAATCCAAATGATATTGATTTTACCATTGATGATAACAACGATGGTAAAGCTGATATCTGGACGCTGATTCAATCAAACACGGATGCACTCAACGGTGAATTTACCGATACTGATGGGGATGGTCTCTATGATTTCTTTGATCCAGATGACAACAACGATGGGGTACTGGATAACGGTGAGCCCGATGTAACTGGCTATGGTTCGGGCGCGGTAACCGCGAATTTGGTGGTTGAACTGAATCAAATGCTGGCAGCGAATACGACGATAACGGCAAGTTACTTAACGGGTAGTGGTCAATTAGCAAACATCGAAACGGCAAACGAAGCGCAATACAGCCAAGCCTTTGTTACCCAAGGTGCATTCTCGTCGGTAGCGCAGATCCAAGTGGTGATTGATACGGTTAATGGCCTTGCAATGATTGCTGCAGCGAATCAAGCAGGTGACGCGAGCACTATTAGCTTTGGTGACTTACAAGCTATACCAAACTTAAACAACCTTGATGCGGCGGCGCTGGTGCAATATCAAACCGATATTGTGAATGCGCAAGCGTCAGAATTAGCGACCTTGGCACAAATGCAAACCTTGGCTGACAATGCCAATGCCAACCAAATCAGAGTCTACAGTATTGCAGATTATGCAGGTACAGATGCGGCAGCCCTTACCGATGGCATGTTAGCGGCTATCACAGGTTTGAGCTTTGATAGCAATAACCTCACTTATTATCGTGAATTCATTCAAGACAGCCTTGAATCAGAACTCAATGACATCGTTAAACTTCAATCTGTGATTGATCAGGCGGATGCTTATGCCCTCGATCCACAATGGAGTATTTCAGGGCAAGCGGTGGCGAATAACATCAGTGGTGCCAGCGTACGTGTGTATGCGATTGAATCTGGCGCAAAAGGCACTGATTTAACTAAAACGGCAGGCACTACCGATGCCAACGGTGCCTTCGATATGGCGATTGTGCCGACTTCGCTTCCGGTA
>NZ_JBQKUM010000070.1:0-25438 GCF_054968605.1 Pseudoalteromonas sp. G5_S1_14_S5
TAATTATTGGAACCAAACACGGTGAACGCATGAGGGGCTCCGCTGTAGGTGATCATCTCATGAGGTACTTTGGCTGATTCCAATTCAGCGGCAAGGCTGCCCAAACCCTGCATTGATATCATTGCGTCTGCCGTTCCATGGAACACAGCAACTGGCGCTGTGGTTTGTTAGTAGGCTTGTCCTTTTGGTGTTGATAGACCACCGAGGAAGGTTACATAAGCTTTGGATGGAATTCCTGCTCTCGCGACTTCTAATACGGCAGCACCACCAAAACAATAACCCATCATCACATTTTTATCTAAGTTACCGCTAAGCCTTTGCGCTTCATCGCGCCTGCATTAAGTAGTGCGCGCATTTTTTCACGGTCTTTATACAACTCTCCCGTGTGTTGCTTTTTATCATTCACTTCTGTTGGGCGAATGTCTTTGCCAAACAGGTCGATAGCAAACACGTTGTAACCGAGTTCGTTGAGCATCTCAGAAAGCTTTTTCTTGTAGTCGGTCAAGCCATCCCAATCGTGTATTAAAAGTACTAGGGGGGCTTGAACGCTTGCTTCGCTCCAGTAACCTTAATACTCCATGCCGTCCACCAGGTAGATGACGTTTTCTCCAGAGTGTGCTGCAAAAGGAAGCAAAACCGAAAACAGACCTAGTGTAGTAAGTACTCGAATACATTAATCCTTCAGGTGACGAGTGACAATCCAATGGCAAGTATAGATAACATTATGATTCTCGCCAAATTGTCAGTTTGGCTTTGATGGATAAAGTAAGAAGGTCTGTTGTCTTAAATGGGAAGAGGTTTAAACGTAAGAAACAATCACAGTAAGCCGTCACTGTGATTGTTCGAATAACAGGTTTAGAAGATTTTAACCATTACCAAGCAGGTGATGCGCTGCTATTGCTGTTAGAACCAGTTGTCTTTATATCAGGATACTTGCGTTGGTAGCGCGGTAACATCGACTCGTTTCCTAAGATGCCACCTTGATGAATATAGATAATGGTTTTGGTTGGGTTATCTACCTGCCATTGCTCTAAACATTGCCACATTAATGGGTCATAAAGCAGATCAAACTCAATCTCAGTTTGCTCCTGAAGATCTAGCCAAGTCTGATAGTCTTGCTTATACAGTTTACCAAAGTGATGCTTTTTTGGGAGAGGCAATATGTGTGGATGTTCGGTTTCGCCAAGCTCATTGAATTGCTGAGTCAGGTAGTCACTTCCACCGACACAAGCGCAAGTTAGCACCGGAATATTGTGTAACTTTAGGTGTTTATGAAGATAAAGTGCAGTGCTTCCTGTGCCTGCTGGTAGTGCCACAACAAAATCGTATTGGTTTTCAAAGCGCGTCCAGCTCAGTATTTCTAATGCCAGTTGCTTCACACCATATTCGGAAAGTTGAGAGCGCCCACCCTCAGGTAACACGATGCACTGTGATTCTGGTTGTCTCACTTGCTCGATGTACTGTTGGGGATGAAGTTCTGAGCCTGTTTCTTTGACTGAAATGACTTTAGCGCCGAGGTCGATGGCACCACGGTAATTGCCGATTGGGCGCTCTTGTAACCATTGAGGTAGGTGGTCGACGTAAAACTCCAGCGTCCAACCTTTAATCTTAGCCAATGCCGCGAGTGAGAACAGAGAGTTCGCTTGCGCTGAGCCGTAGCTGATTAGGGTGGTGATGTCCGGGTGATCGTCTTCTAGCAGCTTCATGAACTTGCGGGCTTTATTGCCACAAAAGTGGGAGTGCAGCTGATCATCACGCTTTAAGAAAAAGGTGTGGTCGTTGTATTGATGCTGAGTTATAGGGCTATTATTTAGTTTCATCGCACTTAGTAAAATGCTGACTAAAAAGCCAGCATTTTAAAATCAAATTGGACTTACGAGTATCTAGCAGGTTATTGGCTCTGTAAACCAACTACATCAAGTTTTCACTCGGTATTGAGTCAATAGATACTAGTGAATTTCGATCGCTCTAAAAGGTGATTTGAGCCGTACATCCACCACAACTTCGGTTGAACAGTTTGAAGTCCCAGTGATAGCGTTGACACAGGTCGTCGACAATCAATAGCCCTAAACCGTGGCCGTTAGGGTTGTATTGATCTTGTAGGCCTTCGCCTTGGTCTTCAATAGTGATGCTGTTTTGAGACAAAGTAATGGTCACAGTGCCGAAATTAGTTGCCGCAATAGCGTTTCTTAGCAGGTTACCAATCAACATATTCATGATAGCGCTGGTGGCTTGAATGGTTGGCTCTGACTCAACGATTAACGATATCTCGACTTCTTTTTCAGAGGCCTGCGACGTGCTTTTTGACATAATAGCTTCTAGTTCTTGTTGACTAAACAAGCGCAGTGGTGCGTCGTCACTGTTTCTTTCATATCGCACGAGGCCAAGCAAGGCATCGACCATCTCAGACATCTGCACGATGGCGTCATCAATACGCTCAACCTGACGAGATTGAAACTCGGTCGTTTCACTTCGGATCAGTAGTTTATTGGCACCACGTGCAACCGTTAATGGTGTTCTCAATTCATGACTTGCGTAGCGTGCAAAGGCTTGCTCACGTTTGATAAGGGAGTTGATTTCTCGACGATATTGATTGAGTTGATCGGTCAGTTGACGGAATTCAATCGCAGCATCGTCACTCACTCCAAATTCTTCGTTGAGGTTGAGTTTGTTTGACTCAAGCTGTGCAGAAAGAGAGTTAAATGGTTCAATAAGCCGTTTTGATAACCTGTAAAGTATTGAACCAAAACAAAAGATTAGGGTAGAGAGCAACGTGAGTATAAACATTGTCGCGTACACTGATTCTGTTTGGTCCAGTTCGATAAGGTCTATCTCAGACAGGAGAATTATAGGGTAGGTTTTGCCTTGGTATGTGTACTCACCAACATAGACCATGCGTGAGTTTGGCTCTTGACCCACTTCGCCAAGGAAGTTTTCTTGGCCTTCGATAAGCTTGTAATATTCTTTAGGCACGAGTGTTGGGTCATTATAAGCCGTGGTTAGTTCATCTATTCTTAATTCACCATTCTCCCCAGCTTGAAACTGGCTGATGGCGTAGTTGCGGTCAATCAGGATTCGCCTTTCGCTGACGCTGTCTTCAGACAAAAACAGTGCGGATATAAAGACCACATAGACAAATGCCGTCATAATTACGGCCATCAAGCCAAAGAAAAGCGCTAAGCGGCCTGTTAGGGTTTTTGTACTAGTGAGAACATTGAGAATCAATTGGAAGACTCCAGACGAAATCCTACTTTAGGAACGGTAATCAGTATCTGGGTATCAAAGGGCTTATCGAGTTGATTTCGCAGTTGGTAAATATGACTGCGCAGTACATCGTTGTTTGGCTCGTCTTCTTCCCATAGCTTGTACGAGATGTTTTCGCGCGTTACTACTTCAGGTGCATTCTGGCATAGCACCTCAAGAATGGTATAGGTGGTTGGATTGAGTGCCAGCAGCTTGTCTTGGCGGTAAGCCTTGCGGGTTTTCTGGTCTATAGTGAGCTCGCCAAATTGAAGCTTGGAGGACGCTACTTTTCCGCGGTAACGGCGAACCAGCGCATTCATTCTTGCCTCTAGAATATCTAAGTCAAAGGGCTTGGTGAGATAGTCATCCGCACCGTGGTCAAAGCCTTTCAACATATCTTCACGGCTATCGAGTGCAGTCAGCATCAGGATAGGTGTTGCGTTTCCTTGGTCTCGCAGCTTGTTACAAACGGTAAGGCCATCCATTCGTGGCAACATCAGATCTAAAATTATGATATCAAATGAGTTGTCCATTGCGAGCTGCAGGCCAAGCTCTCCGTTGTCTGCATAATCGAGTTCCATCCCAATACACTCAAAATAATCAAATAAGACACCTGCAATTTCACGGTTATCTTCGACCAATAGAACTCGTTTCATTTTGAATCTCATACAGAAATAGACAGTAACATTATCCTGGGTGAGCGTGAAAAATATGTCAATAACATAAATTTCACTTATGGGCGCGTAAATTGATCTCAGATTAATAAATAGAAGAACGTATTATGTCTGAACTTCATATTAGCCGACCTGAAGAATCCCTCTCGCAGATCCACCCAGCGGTTTTGCTGTCTATCATTGTGCCTTTTTATAACGAACAAGAGGCATTGGAAGAGTTTCATTCACGCTTAACCAAGGTGTTAGATAGCCTGCAGATTACCAGTGAGATTGTATATGTCGATGATGGCAGTAAAGATAACAGCTTAGACATGGTCAGCTCATTCACCTCTATCAATAGTTCTATTTCTGTTATCGGACTGAGCCGTAACTTCGGTAAAGAGTCGGCTATGAGTGCTGGCTTAGAGCATTGTCGCGGGCAAGCGGTGATCTTATTAGATGCAGACTTGCAAGATCCTCCTGAGTTAATTCCTCAAATGATTGCCAAATGGCGTGAAGGCTATGACGTCGTCAACATGCAACGTCGCCAACGTGACGGAGAAACTTGGTTTAAGAAGTTTTCAGCGGCGAGCTTTTATAAAGTGATGAATGCGGCTGCCAAGATTGACGTTCCAGAGAATGTGGGGGATTTCCGACTGCTGAGCCGTGAAGTTGTCGACCATATTAACCAACTTCCAGAACGTAATCGTTATATGAAAGGCATTTTTTCATGGCCGGGCTTCCGCCAAGCGACCATTCAATTTAATCGTGATGCGCGTTTCTGTGGGGAGACGAAGTGGAATTACCTTAAGCTGATTGGGTTGGCGATGGATGGTATTACGTCATTCTCAATTCGACCGCTGCGTATTGCGACGGCTGTGGGGGGGATAGTTGCGCTGAGCGCGTTTATCTACGGGATGGTTATTGTCTTCAAAACTCTGATGTTTGGTGAGCCAATCACAGGATACCCATCTATGATGGTAGTTCAACTTGCCCTCGGCGGCATTCAACTTCTGAGTATCGGTTTAATGGGGGAATACATAGGTCGTATCTTCATTGAAACCAAGAATCGTCCTTTGTATTTGATCCAGTCTGTGGTTGATACACCCGCATTAAAAACACACTTTAAATTAGAGGAATCGGCATGAGCCTGAATAGAACACACCTATGGTATTTATTGGTTTTTGCATTGGTTCTGAGGCTCTTGTCTTTGGCGACATATCCGTTGATGGATACCACTGAGGCTCGTTATGGGGAAATGGCACGCCTAATGGTGGAAACCGGTAATTGGCTAACCCCTCAGTTCGATTACGGCATCCCTTTTTGGGGTAAGCCTCCGATGTTTACCTGGATGAGTGCGATTGGCATTGAGCTTTTTGGACTAAGCGAGTTCGCTGTCCGTGCTCCGCATTGGTTGGCAGGTTTCGCGACAATTTTATTGGTCGCGTATATGGCGAAGCGCAGCGGACAAAGTGCGTTGGTTGCGGCAGTGGTATTGGCGACCTGTGGCATTTTCTCGATTGCTGCTGGCGCGGTAATGACTGATATGGCGTTAACCTTATCTATGACGATTGCGATGTTAGGGTTTTATTTGTGTTGGCAGGGAGAAGGAAGCGATAAGAGCAATAGAAATTGGGGATATATCGGTTTCATTGGCTTGGCATTAGGTTTACTTGCAAAAGGCCCTGTGGCCGTTGTCATTATGGTTATTGCAGTTTTTCCTTGGTTAGTATTACAACATGGCTTTTTTGGTGCTTTCAAAGTCCTTTGGCAACGTTTCCCACTGTTATCTGGTATCGGTGTAATGTTAGTTATTGCGTTGCCGTGGTACATTATGGCTGAGATCGCGACACCAGGGTTTATTGATTACTTCATAGTTGGTGAACATTTCAAACGCTTTGTGATAAGCGGTTGGGAAGGGGATCTTTATGGATCTGCTCATGATGAAACGCGAGGTATGATCTGGGTATTCTGGATTCAAGCCGCTGCGCCTTGGTCGATTGTTTTACCAATATTGGCATTTGCTCGCCGCAAGAGAATTGCGGAAATTAACGCTGAGAATAGCGGGCTGTTTTCATTTCTGGTGTGTTGGTTAATCTCACCTCTGATTCTATTTACCATGGCAGGTAACATTCTTCCTGCGTATGTGCTTCCGGGTATTCCTGCTCTTGGTTTGTTGGTTGCTATTCTCGTAGTGGAAAAAGATAAGAAGTGGTTCTCCAGCGTGGCCTTGGTTCTGCCAGTGTTGCTGATGATCGCGATGGTGTACCTGAACTTAGGTAAGGCGAACGAGAAGAGTGACCGTATCATATTTGAACAGATTACGGATTCTGCGCCAAGCTTCTACGTGGGCAAGCGACCTTTCTCTGGTCAATTTTATAGCCAGGGGCAAGCGAAGAAACTACTCAACATCGAGCAACTTGATGGTGTCGATAAGTTCTACTTGATTGGTAAAAGAGCAGAAGTCGAAACCAAGATAAAAGAAAATGCACTGAGCTGTATTTTGGAGCCGACTGTCAAAATAAAGCGAGCTTTGTTCACCTGTCATAGCCAGAACGTCAAACCCAACCAATCGTTGAGTCAAATATACATTGGAAGCTATGGTCAGCCTTAACGTAAGCTTACGCGTTTGCAAAGATATGCTTCGGGTGGGTAGCCAAAGGTTACAGTCCCAACAGAAGATCTTTCGGTTCGCTGCAGTTGGTGTTTGTGGGTTTGTTGTTGATTGCGCCGTGTTTGCGCTGCTGCACTATTTAATAGGTTTACCACTGATGAATGCGAGGATAGGTGCTTTCATTGTTGCTGCTACCACAACGTGGTTTGGCAATCGCGTGCTAACGTTTGATTGTAAAGAGCAGGGCAGTTGGTCAGATAAGTTGATTCAATGGCAAAAGTTCATGCTGTCAGCATCAATATCGGCCATACCTAACTTGCTGTGTTTTCAGTTGGTGATGCAACTACTACCCGAATTTACAGGGGCCGTATTTGTTGCAATGGCGGTGGGGATTCTAGTAGGTATGATGACGAACTATTTGTTCAGTCAGCATTGGGTTTTTGCCCGTGAGGCGCAATGATTAGCTGAACTTAGAATCATCAATCGCAAGATACGAAAAAGCGCAGCTAAATAGCTGCGCTTTGTGTTTTTGTGTTTTTGTGTTTTTGTGTTCGCTAATGGTATTGGCTTACAAGGTTAGCGTTGTGCAGCACGTTGACGGTTCTTTCCGTTACCTGTCGGCTTTCCACCTTGGCCATTACCACCTTTATTACGGTTTGGTTTGCCATTGCCTTGTGATTGACCGCCCGGTCCTTTCTTGATGAAGCCCGTTGCTGGCTTACGAGAGTTTCCATTACCGCCACCATTGCCTTGACCACCATTGCTGTTGCCAACAGGTTTCTTACCACCTAATTTAGGCTTATTGCCACCAGATTTAGAGTGGTTACGTGGCTTCTCGCCACCTAATCCTGGTTGAGATTTGCTGTGCTTAGTAGCAAAACGTTGTGAGCCGTGACGGCCAGACTTGCGACGCTGCGCTGGTGTTTGAGCATCAAAGTCATCCTCAGGAACCAAGCAACCAGGCTTATCACCAATCAGGTGTTTTTTCCCCATGTCAATCAAAGCTTCACGAATCAGTTTCCAGTTCTCTGGATCGTGGTAGCGAAGCAATGCTTTATGCAGACGACGTTGACGGTCACCTTTTGGCACGGGGATATCTTCACGCTTTTTGTATTTAACGCGTTTCAGAGGGTTTGTCTCTGAGTAGTACATCGACGTTGCGTTGCACATTGGCGATGGGTAGAAGTTCTGTACTTGGTCACACTCGTAGTTGTGCTTTTTAAGCCACAATGCCAGGTTCAGCATGTCTTCATCTTCTGTGCCCGGGTGAGCCGAGATGAAGTAGGGAATTAGGTACTGCTTCTTACCGGCCTCAGCGCTGTACTTCTCGAACATCTCTTTGAAACGATCGTAAGTGCCCATACCTGGTTTCATCATCAGATCCAGTGGGCCTTTTTCAGTATGCTCTGGAGCAATTTTCAAATAGCCACCTACGTGGTGCGTTACAAGCTCACGCACGTACTCTGGTGATTCAATCGCCAAGTCGTAACGTACACCAGAAGCGATCATGATCTTCTTAACGCCTGGTACTTTTCTCGCTGAACGGTAAAGGTCGATAGTGTGTTTGTGGTCTGTGTTTAGCTTCTCACAGATTTTCGGGAACACACACGACGGACGGCGACAGTTCACTTCTGCTTTCGGGTCTGAACAACCTAAACGGTACATGTTCGCTGTTGGACCGCCCAAGTCAGAAATGGTACCAGTAAAGCCAGGTACTTTATCTTTGATGTCTTCAATCTCATCTAAGATAGATTCTTTCGAACGGTTTTGGATGATACGGCCTTCGTGTTCTGTGATTGAACAGAAAGAACAACCACCAAAACAGCCACGCATGATGTTCACCGAGGTTTTTATCATCTCGTAGGCTGGAATCTTTGCTTTGCCGTACATCGGGTGAGGCACACGCTTATAAGCAAGGCCAAACACGTAATCCATCTCTTCTGTTGCTAGAGGGATTGGCGCTTGGTTAACCCAAAGCTCGCGATCACCGTGGCGTTGAATCAAAGCACGGCCTGAATACGGGTTTGTCTCTAGGTGTAAAATACGGCTTGCGTGAGCGTAAAGAATACGGTCGTTGTTAAGCTTTTCAAACGCTGGGATACGTACTGCTGTCGTCTTCGCATCGTGACGAGAAGGACGAATCGTAATTGGCTGCGCCTTTGGCTCTTCATCTTTTTTGGTATCGCATTGCGTTTCCACTTCGTACGGGTTTACTGGTACGTAAGCTTTGTTTGGCTTTTCGATACGAGAAGAGTCGATGATCTTGTAACCTTCAGGTGCAGCAGGAAGGTTGACTGCTGTACCACGAATGTTGGTTAGGCTAGAGATATCTTCACCATCAGCAAGGCGGTGTGCTACTTCTACTAGAGCACGCTCGGCGTTACCAAATAACAGGATGTCCGCTTTTGCATCAAATAGTACAGAGCGACGAACTTTATCCGACCAGTAGTCGTAGTGCGCTACACGACGCAAGCTCGCTTCGATACCACCCAATACGATTGGTGTGCCTTTGTAGGCTTCACGACAACGCTGAGAGTACACCAGAGTTGCACGATCAGGACGCTTACCACCTTCGTTATTTGGTGTGTAGGCATCATCGTGACGTAATTTGCGATCAGAGGTGTAGCGGTTGATCATGGAGTCCATGTTACCCGCAGTGATGCCGAAGAATAGGTTAGGTTTACCTAGTTTCATGAAGGCATCTTTATTGTCCCACTTTGGTTGAGCGATGATGCCCACGCGGAAGCCTTGAGCCTCAAGAAGACGGCCGATGATAGCCATACCAAAGCTAGGGTGATCAACATAAGCGTCACCAGTCACAATAATAATGTCACAGCTATCCCATCCAAGAGCATCCATCTCCTTTCTACTGGTAGGCAAAAAGGGTGCAGTTCCGTAGCACTCGGCCCAGTATTTTTTGTGTTCGTGAATAGGAGTGATATCGCTGTACATATTTCGACCTCTGATTTTTGAGGCGGGAATTATAGCGGTATGCGCCCTGACTAGCCAGAAGAACATGCCCCTGTTAATTTTGATGTCTTTCGTCATTTTGCTGATAAAAACGACAAAAGAGCCAAACAACAGCATAGTTGAAGCCCTGAATAACGTCGCTAATTTGTGATTTTGATTAGTGTTCGCAGCAGTTTTTGATATTATTCGCGAAAATAAGTCTAGATAAGTAGATCCACAATGGCTGAAACATTATTACTGCAATTTGCTCCAATGTTATTGGGAGCTCAACTGATCTTAACCCTGATTCTGGTAAAGGGTGATATTTGCCCAGGGCAACGTGGTCGTATCCACAAAATGTTACCAGCGATTGGCATACTTTGGCTGGCCGTGGCTTCAGTCAAGGTCGAGGCGTTTCTTGTCGTGTTCGCAATCTTTTATTTTTATTCTCAAGTTCAGACTAAGAAAACACGTGATTCGGGCCCGATTTGGGTGATGTATTTAGCGTGTGGTTTGGCGCTTTTTTATGTTGCTATCCAAGCATTTGAGCAACCAACGGTGGTCGGTCTTATTGCAACATTATTGCTGGTGGTTTTGCTTGGTGCGGCGTTTGCTCATCTACTGCTGACTATCGCAAGAACGCGTTTGCAAGCATTTCACCGCCTTTTGCCGGTTGTAGGTGTATTAACAGGAATGCTGGTAGTACTCGCGACGGTTGTGAACGTTTACTCTCTTTCTGAAGCTCAGTTAGAACTTGTTATCTCAGCATTGTTGTTTAGCTTCGCACTACTTATCTCTTCAATCGTTGTGTGGTGTTGGCATCTACTGTTTGTTAAAACGCCAGAGAAGGTTCAACTTACGGTGTCATTACTAATGTTGTTAGTCGCTGTCGTTGGCCTAACACCAGTTTGGGCGCTGTAAGCATTTCTGTGAGTTAAGAAGTGTGATCTGTTTTTTAGCGTGGGGCGATTAAGCGTTCTAAACTTAATTCTAGTCAGAGTGTTCGTAAGGAGTACGAGATGGATTTAAGTAGCGTCAAAAGCCTAGATAGTATTATCTTGCTGGGAATAGTGAATGAAAAACTGCGCTTAGAATGCGACAGTTTTGAAGAACTGATTAGCATGTATGAAATGGATACAGAAAGTGTCGTAGGTAAGCTAGACATGATCGGCTATCAATACGATCCACTGACGAACCAATTTAAGTCATATGCAAGGTAATCTATGTTTCGTGAATGAACAGGTATCGCGAAACCAATGCTGCGGAATCTAAAAAGTCACAGGTAACCTGTGACTTTTTTGTTTTTGTACGTCTTGTTGAACTAACAACCTATATGGCTAAACGACTTCAATCCCATCTAGGTGGCTCTTACTCTGCTGCCTTGCTGTGCTGAAGAATGCTTGCAGGTAACGCTTGTCTTTCTCTGAATTTCTCACCGCAGCGAATAGTCTTCTTGAAAGCCCTTTACCCAGGGGTTTATTAGCAATTAACCCCTGTCTTGAAAACTCACTGATTGCCCAGTTTGGTAAGGCTGCAACCCCTAACCCGGCTGATACCATTTGCACTAACATCAAGGTGTTGTCTGCTTGCTTCCATTTCTTAGGTTCAATACCTGCAGGTTGCAAGAAGTGTTTCACCACATCTAAACGTTGTTTTTGAACCGGGTACGAGAGCATTGTGAGATCGCTAAGATCTTGTGGATCAATGCTTGGCTTCTCAGCCAAAGGTGAGTTAATTGCAGTGATCAATCGCATCTCGAAATCGAAAAGTGGTTCATAGTGGATCTCAGAGCGAGGCTGAATATCTGAGGTGATCACCAGATCTAACTCGCCAGCCATTAACGCAGGTAAGGGTTCAAAGCCAAAGCCGGATGAGAAATCAAGAGTTACGCTTGGCCAAGCAACTTGATATTCCTTCAGAGCAGGCATTAACCATTGAAAACATGAGTGACACTCGATCGCCATATGCAGGCGACCATTAACGTCTTCTTTCAGACTCGCGAGTTCATTCTCTGCTTTAGCGATTCTTGGCTGAATCTCATCAGCGAGTTTTAGCAAGATCTCTCCCTCTGAGGTGAACTTTACAGGCCGAGTTTTGCGTAGGAACAACTGCCCACCAATACGCGCCTCTAGATCCTTCAATTGATGAGAGAGAGCCGACTGAGTCAGGTGCAGAGAGGTCGCTGTGGCGGTGAGTGAACCGCTGTCTCTTAAGGTCGTCAATGTTCGCAGATGTTTAAGCTCTATCATGAGTATTCCTCATATTCCCTAAGCCAATTCAATATTTTTTAATAATCACCCTACGGGGTTTTTTACCAATTGTAAACGTCTAGATGTCCAGATGGATTTAGTTAAATTAACCTCAGGCTGATTGATGATGAATATTTTAATAAACAAGATGAATATTTGGACGTTGTTCATTGAGCTGATTCGTTAGATGGTTTAGCCATCCAGACGGCTTTTTGAAAAGCGCAATTTTCAAAAGGCCCTAATAATTATTGAATAAGGAATAGGTTCATGACGACAACAACGCATATTCTTGGCTACCCACGTATCGGAGAAAAACGCGAACTCAAATTCACACACATATGTTTTACAGCGAGTTCAACGAAATCATTGATTCAGTCGCCTCATTAGATGCTGATGTGATTACTATTGAGACGTCTCGTTCGAACATGGAACTGCTTAAAGCTTTTGAATAATTCAACTACCCGAATGCGATTGGCCCAGGTGTTTACGATATTTACTCGCCAAACATTCCATCACAAGAGTGGACTATTGGTCTGTTTAAGAAAGCAGCTGAGAAGATCCCGGCAAGACGCTGATAGGCAACCTCAGGTTGCGGCCTAAAGACTCGCAATTGCGCAGAAACAGCACTGACTAACCTAGTTTTCGCGACTAAGGAGTTGCGTAAAAAGTGGGAGTCTGAAGAAGCTTAACAATCATAAGAGCTAGATGACTCACAACAAAAAGCCTCGCTACTGCGAGGCTTTATCGTTCATATTTGTTCGAATCTCGAATCTCGAATCTCGAATCTCGAATCTAGCTGTCGGTCTGACACGTATCCTTGCTGATAAGCTTCTCGACCATCAGTTGTCCGCGTGTGTTACGAATCTTGATGTTGTAAGCCAAGCCCATATCTAGGTTTGCTCTTACCTCTGAGTTAGTGCAGTAGCTATTCACACTCATATCGACAACTTGGTTTAAAGGCTTAGCACCTTTAGCATCTTGGTTGTAAATCATCATGATTTCTATCAAGGTGTTTTTCGCCATAACTCGCATAACTGATAGTGGGCCATACTCAATCGGCAGGCCAGCAGATAATACGCCAGCACGGTGCTGCGCCATCATCTCGAGTTGTCTTTGTTGGTCTTGCTCACTTGAAGCGCAGCCTGCAAGCAGAACAGCCGCCAGTGAGCTAATAATCCATTTTTTCACGTTAAAATACTTTCTTGAATGGTTTTACGATGACATTTTGGTAGACGCCTGCGTCAATGTACGGGTCTGCGTCTGCCCATGCCTGTGCGTCTTCTAAAGAGTTAAAGTCAGCGATTACCGTTGAACCTGTGAAACCAGCTTCGCCAGGGTTATCTGAATCAATCGCTGGCATTGGGCCCGCTGTTAATAGGCGGCCTTCATCGTGAAGTGTTTGTAGGCGCTCTAGGTGTTGTGGGCGAACACTGAGGCGTTTTTCTAATGAATTTTCGACATCTTGAGAGAAAATCACGTACCACATATTGGCATATCCTTATTTTACTTCACTGAATTTAGGAGATTATAAAATAGCTATATTGCTAATGTACGCGAACTAATTGGTATTGGAAGAGCTAATGATAAGAAATTGTGAATTGGTGCGGGAGACTTGTATGGTCTTTAGTGGTTTCACTGGTTGAGACTAAAGACCATTCCCGAAGCAAGCTGGCTTATTTTTTAATGGTTCGAGGTTTGCCACTTTCATCAACGGCTACATAGTTGAATGTTGCACCACATACCTTGTAGCGGTCGCCAATGCCGTGATCCAGAACCGGTTTAACCCATACTTCCAAGTCGATATTCATCGAGCTCCGACCGATCTTAGTGCAATCGCCATAAACACATACCACGTCACCAACGGATACGGGTTGCTTGAATTCAATGCTCGATACTGACACGGTAACTATCTTGCCGTTAGAGATCTCTTTGGCCAAGATGCCGCCGGCCAGGTCGAGCTGAGACATTATCCAACCACCGAAGATTTGACCTGCTGCATTGGTATCAGAAGGCATCGCTAATGTGCGAAGAAGTAGGGAACCAATTGGGTTCAAAGTTGATTGAATCGTCATTGTTGTACTCTTGGTGGTATTGATTATCTAAATAAAAACAGAAGTGTTGGTTGGTGAAGCGCATTTGCAAACGAGCGCAATGAACAACAGAGATCAGATAGCCAATAATTTAGTGCGATTTACATTAAATAATAGGCTTTATTTTGACCAGTTTCCGCAACAAAAAAAGCCAACGGCCAATGATCACGAGTATCATTGGCCGCTAGGTATAGCATATTGACAAGAATTGTAACAAAAACGGAATGAGGACTCACCCCTTTGGGTTACTTCTCGTCAGTAATTTTATCAGTTAGTTCTTGCTGCTCTTTTTGTCGTTTTTCTTTTGGTAAATGCTTATAGATGTAGACGCCAGTAAGCAGCGTAAATAGTAATGTTGCTATTAGCAGGCCAAACACCTTGAAGTTAACCCACACATCTAATGGTAGGTTAAAAGCAACATATACGTTGATGATTGCGCAAAGAGTGAAGAAGAATGTCCATGCCCAGTTGATCTTGCCCCATACCGCATCCGGAAGTGTAATCTCTTTGCCCAACATGCCTTTAATCGCAGGTTTCCCCATTAGGTGGCTTGCAGTTAGGCCAATAGCAAATAATGCATAAACGATAGTGACTTTCCATTTAATGAAGTTGTCGTCGTGCAAGAATATGGTCATTCCACCAAATACCGCGACCATCAGAAACGTTATCACTTGCATCTTTTCTACTTTTTTGTAGATGAAGTACGTCAAAACGATTTGAAGTGCAGAAGCGACAATCAATGCCCCGGTAGCCGTATAGATGTCGTACATCTTGTAGAGCGCGAAGAAAATGATGAGAGGGATGAAATCAAGAATCTGTTTCATGTGGACTGAATATCCGGTTAGTTGAATTACCGACAGTCTAACCAAAATTGCCTCGATGCTAAATAGCCCGAGACAATTAGGTACTATACCGGCGTTGTTAAGGCGCAATTCAACGGGTTGGCGTTGTTTGGTATCTAGAAATTAGCTTTTTGATGTCTTCTAGATAGCCTTCACTTTTAAGGTTATCTAAGGTGTTTTCTAATTCTTGTTCACTCATCGCGAAACAGGTTGATTTTCCTGTCGTAAGGTCAAGATACTCATGATATTCGCGCTCAGTAAAGTGGCCAACTCTGTCCATTAATAGGGTTTTAATTCCATGATGAATTAAGCCGTAATATGTATGTCTTTGTAAGGTCATAGCCTATCCTCCGTGACAAGCGGCAGTGATGATAATTAGTGCAACCTGCTGTACATTGGTTGGGTTATCTATAATAGGCAAATCTAATGCCATTTTGTCTAGTTTTCCGGAACATTTCCCGTGCCAAATTGAAATAATCACTTTTTCAATTAGTTAAATATCTGAGTGCTCTGTTCTCAGAGCGACAATACGTGGCTGCTGAGTAATAGTTTTATTTTGAGAGGCAATTTTCGCTTTCAATTTGAGAATGAATGTGCTGTTGTTGAGTCAAACTGATTCGCTCCCATATCGAAAAGCGTTTGTTTTTTGGGTATTAGTCTTGGTGATTAGCCAATTGAGATTGGATTCATGCGTAAGCTAAAGAGTTTCAATTTGAGAAACTGCCGAAAGTAGACGGGTGTATTATATCAGCATGCGAAAACTCTTACTGCATGAGTGAGAGGTTAGCTTATTAAACAGTATCAATATTTTGTTTAACGCTACTTGCTGAATGGTTGTTAAGTTGACGTTATAAAGTACGCTGCTGCTATAACGTCAGGTTTATCATGTACCGTATCTTTTTCTTCCAGTTATTTTCTTTGATTACATTGGTGTTTTTCGCATCACACAAAGCACAAGCTGATGAATCAATTCAGCTGGGAATTCAAATCTCAGATTTTGCTCCTTATGCTCAATCACAACAAGGAGAGGTTTCGGGTTTATTGCCGGACTTAGTTGATTTCTACGTGAAAGATGGACTTGATGGTGTAGAGTTTGTTGGTTACCAGTCACCGTCTGAACTCAACAATATGCTAAATACGGGTGACGTGGACGCCATCATCACGGCAGAACAAAATGTTTCAAGTGGTGGCATTATCTACTCGAAACCGATTTTATCGAGCCGAATGATCAGTTTGAGCAGCGAACCTATCGAGAGTCATTTGCTCATGAAAGGGCGCAAGCTTGCATACTTTGAAAACTCGAGCAATGCATCGTCTGTGAAGTCCTTACTTCCATTTTCTTCATTTGAATCATACTCATCATATCAGGATGCGATAGCCGCTGTTGCACGTGAGAAAGTTCTCGCAGTTGTGGATGATGGCGTGTTGTTACACAGTAAGCTGATGAATAGCCCCTACGATGCATCACTGTCTGTAAATTTACATGATGGCTTGCCTCTGAATAACTACGTTATTGCTCTTCTTGATACTCCTGAAAATAGGAAGCTATTGAACATCATCAATACTTCAATTAATCAAGATAAGCCTAATCAAATCGTTAATGTCCATAAGAAATGGTTAAACGAAATACAAAGGCGTCTGTTACTGGTTGTTAGCAAAAATAAGTTGTTATTGACGGAAAAAGAGCAGCAATACCTATCACTGAACCCCAATATCTATGTGTCGTATATTCGTGACTCAAAGCCGATTTCATTTGTGAACAGTGAAGGGCAGCCTGATGGTATCTCTATTGATATCTTGAATGAGATCTCTCGACTTACTGGTCTAAATTTCATTTTTGAAAATGACTTCGGTATCGAAGGGAACGACTTACATACGGTTTCTCTACCCCTGATCCATACTAAAGCGACTCCTTTTGCTGGTGTGGACGATCGTCACCTTTACTCAAAACCTTATATGGTTGAGCCGTGGGCGCTGATTGGTAAAAGCGATAGTAACAAGGTCGATGTGTTTGGTGAGCTTTCTCAGAACGCTATTATCGGTACTACTGACGATAGCGTTGGCTCCCAATTGGCCAAGCGTTACTGCGAAGCTTGCCCAATAAAAAAGTATGACTCGGTTGAGCAAGTATTAAAGGCGGTTGATAAAGGGCAAGTTGACTCTGCAATGCTTTCTTTGTATCTAGCATCACCGCTTCTTCAAGGGCAGTATTCAGGGTACTTGCGAGTAATTAGCCTGCTTTCTAAAGACAATGATATTCCTGTGGCTTACAGCGTGGAAGCTGATCAAGAGATATTAGGAAACATCATCAATAAAGCGCTGTTTGCGATTCCAAATCATAAATTCCAGCAAATTAAAAAGAATTGGTTAGATGTTTCTTACGAATCTGGAGTTGACACTAAAGATGTGATTCTGGGTGCTGCCATTCTTATTTCTGTCGCATCCGTTCTTATCATGGCGATTATGGCATGGAGCTGGAAATTAAGCCGTGAGGTTGAGGACCGTAAGCGTGCTGAGTCTGCGTTGAAGCATCAAGTCGAGTTCGAGCGTTCACTACTTAACGCAATGCCATTTCCAATTGTGGTACGTGATCTAGATAACCAACTTGTGAGTTTTAACAGTGTGGCTAGGGCACTTAAGGATTTTGACTTAGTAGAAGAAGCAATCATTAATAATCCAGACGAAGACACCATGATCCACAAAGGGAATGTTTTGCCTCGTTTGGAAAAAGAGGTGGTCTCGCCATTTGGCAGTAAGCATTACGCATACTGGAAGTGCCCGTACATTTCCAATGGAAATATCGAAGGTTCAGTAACGATTCTCGATGATTTGACTGAATTGTATGAAGCGAAAAAAATCGCTAAAAGTGCAGATGACCGCGTCCAACAACTCGCGAACAATTTACACGGCGCGGTGATACAACACATCCAGCCTAAGCGAAGCTTACACGATATCGAGTTCGTGTTTATCAGTAATGGAATCGAAGAACTTCTTGGGCTTACGCCATCTCAATTACGTCGTTCTCCAATGAGCTTCTTTGCGCCGTTAAATGCGAAAGATCGCCGTACTCTGATTCGAAAAATACGTTGTGGCAATAATGATGGAAAATTGAGTCTGGATATTGGCGTTAATATCGAGAACCAGAATCGCTGGCTTAACCTACAAAGCAAAATATCCGATCGTGGTGATTACTACGAGTGGGACTCTGTACTGACGGATATTACTGAGCTAAAGCAGCAGCAAGAAGAGCTCACTCAGGCAAGGCAGAGTGCGATTGCTGCTACCGAGGCGAAATCGAGATTTCTAGCCAACATGAGTCATGAGATCCGCACGCCTCTTGGTGGCATTGTGAGTTTGTTAGAGCTTTCCGAGCAATATGAAGTGGGTCATGAAGTACAAAAGATTCATACCACGTTAAGCCAGTCCGCTAATAACTTATTGCACATCGTTAACGACATTCTTGATTTCTCTAAAATTGAGGCAGGTAAGCTGACTTTGGATTACCAGCCTGCAAGTCTAGATACCTTGACTCTTAGGGTAACTCAACTGCAGGCAAGGCAGGCGCATGCCAAAGGTTTGCAGTTTAAGTTCTGGCTAGACCCTGAATTAAAAGACTCGGTTTTGATGGACGACATCCGCCTCGGCCAAGTACTGAACAACCTGTTGAGCAATGCGATTAAATTTACTGAACATGGAACTGTTGGTTTAACGACGAAGTTAGTCTGTCAAAACGATGGCCAACAACAAGTCAGTTTTGAGGTTTTCGATAGCGGAATCGGCATTAGCGAAGAGCATATCCGAAATTTATTTAGACCTTTTGTACAGGCCGATGAAGGCACTACGAGAAAGTATGGTGGCTCGGGCCTTGGGTTGACTATCTCAAAGCAATTGATAGAGCAAATGGGCGGGACACTGAACGTGACAAGTAAGGTGAACTTAGGTTCAACATTTACTATCTCAGTACCTCTGACATCACTTGATGATAACCAGTATCAAGATATGACAGGTAAAGTCGCTTTGCTCACCAAAACCTTCATGCAGCATCAAGAGTTGGAGAGTTACCTGACATCTTGGGGGATTAAGGTGATTGCAAAGAGCTTGCAAACTACGAAAGAGTTAGCGCATTGGGTAGAGACCATTGAGCCTGGCTTTGTGTTCATCCCTCATGAGCTTGCTCAGAGTATTGATTCTCCTTACGAGAGCGTGAATTTTATTTGTCTAAGCGAACATGGAATGCTTTCACCTGCACCTTGTAAGTTAGGTTGGAATTTATCGGCGAACCCATTACTGCCTTCACAGCTAAGACACTGCTTAAGCAATAATCCAACCTTTGTCGAAGAAGTCGTAAAGGAAGAAAACAACTTACGATTAAGCAACGAATCACGCGAATCGGCGATGGAAAATGATAGGCTGATATTGATTGCGGAAGATCACCCAATCAACCAACAGATCATTATTAAGCAGATCGAGCAGCTAGGTTTTCATGCCGATATGGTAGATAACGGTAGAGAAGCGCTAGCGGCGCTCGATAAGCAAGACTATGGCTTACTTATAACAGACTGTCATATGCCTGAGGTGGATGGCTATGAGCTAACGAAACAGATTCGTTCGAAAGAGCAAAGTCACAATATACCTAGATTGCCTATCATTGCACTGACAGCAAACGCTGTTAAGGGTGAAAATGACAAATGTTTTGAGATTGGCATGGATGACTTTTTGTCTAAGCCTACCAAGCTCAAAGTGATTGGTGACACGATCAATAAGCATCTTATGAAAGGTACACCGGCTGTTAGCCCGTTAGCGGCCAATGATGCGAGCGTCGAACCTAGCCTTGCACCCATTGATATTCAAAACCTGATGGAATTATTTGGAGATCAGGACCTCATCGAGCAGATCATCAAGGATTTTATTCAGAGTCACTGCTCAGACTTGCCTTTGTTACTCGCTGCATGTGAGAGCGAGAGCCTCGATGAGATCAAACAAGTTGCCCATAAAATGAAAGGTGCAGCGAAGATGGTTGGCAGTACTGAGATGGCTGACCAACTGCAACAGCTAGAGGACGCCTCTGCAAATCATAGAGGTGGATACTTAGAGTGTTTCCATGAAGTGGAGCGACTAACGCAGAAGTTACAAAGCTTCTACACTACGTATGCTCAATAGGCTGGTGGAACACTATGGATCAAAATATTATTGTAATTGAAGACCACCCTTTTCAGTTGAATGTCATGACCATGGTATTGAACAGCTTAAGTGTCGGTATGGTTCATTCTTTCGAGTGCGGGTGTAAGGCGTTAGACCACATTGAACAGTCTTCGGTCGACCTAATCTTGTGTGACCTCAATATGCCAATGATCGATGGGATCGAATTGCTAAAACGGTTAGCTAATTTGAACTTCAAGGGTAATATCATCATAACGAGTGCTGAAAACCAAACCGTGCTCGATGCAGCTAGTAAAATGTGTAAGGCATTTAATCTCAATTTATTGGGTGTATTAGAAAAGCCGATTGATCGTTCCCGGTTACTAGAGTTGGTAAGTAGGGATACTAAAAAACCAGAGTCGGTTTCAAGTTCAAATCGAGATATCGTGATCACTGATGAGGACATCGTAAAGGCAGTCGAGAACCAAGAGATGGTTCTGCACTATCAACCTATCGTCTGTATTCACAGCGGAGAATGGAAGGAGAGTGAATCTTTGATTCGTTGGCAGCATCCCCACTATGGTGTCCTTAGTCCATTTTTCTTTTTGACGCGTCTCATTGATTCAGGGTTCATGCTGGATGTATTGAAGCAGTTACTTGAGCAAGCGATTAACGATCAACGCTTCCTATGCAGCCGCAGGTTTGTTTTGAACTTAACAGCGAAAGATATGATCGACGGTGAAATTGTCGATCATATCTTTAAGCTTATCGATAACGGTAGGTTAGATGTTGAGCAGATCAAGCTTGAGTTAACGGAGTCCGACCTAGTTGAAAGTGTTGCGCTTGCTTTAGCTTCTACAACAAGAATATGTATGCGTGGTATCCCACTCGCGATTGACGATTTCGGAACGGGTTACTCTTCACTGAAACAACTCGAGGATCTGCCATTCTCTGCATTGAAACTGGATATCGACTTCGTTAAAAACATCCAGCAAAGCCGCTCGAGTCGAGCTATTGTGAGAGCTTCACTTTATCTCGCTAAATTATTGGATCTAACGACCGTAGCAGAGGGCATTGAAGATATATCAATTTGGAAAGATATACGTTCAATCAGTAATAAAGACACATTGGCTCAAGGGTATTTTATTGCACGTCCGATGCCAGCAGATCAACTGCCTGAGTGGAAAAGTAGCTGGGAAAAGAAAATAACCGAATTCAATTTACTGGCGTAGAGATAATAGGGGAGCCATTTAAACATAAAGTGATGTCTGTTTAGTGAATGTGTTCACCGATAAAAGTGAACTGGCGGTAACATTATTATCAATTTGCGCTAATTCAATAGAACCTTATGCTACTGTCTCGTTATATCAATATAAAAGTACAATTCGTCGTTCTTTTATCTATTATCTCGCTCAGTTTAGCGGCGATAATAACCATTAATGTTTTTATTCACCGCGATAATAGCCAAAGACTAACTCAGTTAGAATTAAGTTATTACCCTGCATTAGAGCACGCCACTAAAATTCACTCGCTGCTGCCCAATGTTCAACAGCAGTTCGAAGCTGCTGTGATCATGGAAGATGAGCAGGCTCTCGACTATGCGCGCCAAATATCCTCTGAACTTCAAGCTGAAGCAAGTAAAGGGGCCAATGTTTTACCTTCACAGGCGCAAGCATTCAACAAACTGTCAAGCTCGCTAAAAAAGTACACGGATTCCGCGTACGCATTAAGTCTAGATTTTATTAACCTGAATGACTCCTTCGAGAATTTGACAGCAAGATCGAGTACGCTCACTGCTGAATATAATTCGTTACTTGCGACAAGTGAAACGCTTCGCTCATCAGCGAGTAAAAATGTAGTAAACACCATATTACATTCAGAGAATGCCGCAAACGATGCTGCTCAGCAGTCAATCTGGCTTGGCGTTTTCTTTGTCTTGTCTGTTTTTATGGTGGGCTATGCGATTTTCAAATCTGTCATCAGTTCAATCCTGCTTGTCACTGAGAAAATGCAGGCAATCGCAACGGGTGATGGTGATTTAACCGTTCGCATCGATTATTCCGGCAAAGATGAAATAGCAACCTTAGTACAAAGCGTTAATCAGTTCATTGAGAAGCTTCAAGGGATCATTGCAAGCACGTTAAGCATTGGGCAAGAGCTTGAGGTTGTGAGCGACAAAATCCGTACTGAGTCCAATCAAACCTTAGCCTTGAACAGCACCCAGCGTGGTCACATCGAAGAAGTGACTGACGCGGTCAACAACATCATCGCTCTGATTGAACAAGTCGTTGGCTTTGCATCACATGCAGACTCCCAAGCTCAAAAGGCCAATACCAGTGCTCAAACGGGTACTCAAGTAGTGCTGAAAACAAGCCAAGAGATAGAAGAACTGGCGAGCAATATTCGTGATACCGCAACCAAATTGAAAGAACTGGACAAAAATGCGAGCAATGTTGGCTCAATTTTAAGCACGATTCAAAGCGTTGCTGAGCAAACCAATCTATTGGCCCTAAACGCGGCGATTGAAGCAGCTCGAGCAGGAGAGCACGGGCGCGGCTTCGCAGTCGTTTCTGATGAGGTACGTGTGCTCGCCAATAACACTCAACAATCAGCAACTGAGATTAATGCCTTACTCGGTGAGCTAAAGTCGGGTTCAAATGCGGCGGTAGGTGCGATGGACCAAGGTCTCGCAAGCTCTTCTCAAGCGGTTGAGGATGCACAAAACGCCGGTGATTACCTATTAGAAATTAGCGGACAGGTCGAAGAAATTACTGAGTTGAACCGTCAGATAGCGAGTACGACAGAGCATCAAGCCCGCGCTTCAAAACAAATTCATACCCATATGGATGATTTTAGACAGTGCTCTCAACAAGTTTCTCAGTCTACCGATCAACTAGAAGCTCTGAGCCACCAGTTGAGTGGCATCGTGACAGAGCTGAGTAAATCAACATCACAATTCAAAGTATAACGGAGAACAATAATGACTAACTCCCCATTTCGCTTATTGCCTGTAGCAGTGGCGCTTGCAGCATCGTTTGCTGCACATGCTTCAGATGAGCAAAAATTGGCCGAGCTAGAGAAAAAGGTCGCTATCCTTGAAGCGAAAGAGCAAAACTCAATTGCTGATAAATTTAGTTTCAATGGTTTCGCATCTTTGAACATGCAACTAGGTAATCAAAACCATGGCTTCATGAATTCGGAGAATAAAGTACTTTTTGATGAAGGTTCTTTGTTTGGTTTACAAGGTGAGTTCGAAGTTAATACGTCGACTTCAGCCGTTGTTCAAATGGTTGCTCGTGGTAATAAAAAAGAGAACTGGTCTCCAGATATTGAGTGGGCATTCTTAAGCCACAAGTTTACGCCGAACTTAACGGTTCGTGGTGGTAAATTACGTTTACCACTGTTCATGTACTCTGATTATCTAGAAGTGGGCTACGCACAAGTTGGGGTACGAGTACCTAATGAAGTGTACGGTTCAGTGGTGCTGACCTCTCTAACGGGTGTCGACTTCATTTATGATGTAGAGCTGGATGACAGCATGCTATCGTTCCAAGGCTTTGCTGGTTCACAGAAGCTTTCGGGTTCAAGAAACACCTACAAAGCTGATACTCAGTTTGATGATATTACTGGTGGTGTTGTCAACTGGACTGATGATACTTGGACGCTTCGTGCTGTGTATGCCCAGACTGTGGTCAGTTCTGCGACTAACTGGAATGTGGGCAACAATGAAGTATTGAATACGACGTTTGATGACGATAAAGCGAAGTTTTATGGTGTGGGTGGTCGATACGAAAATGGCAACTTAATGCTTGTTTCAGAAATGACACGCACAACTGTTGAAGGATTTCTTTACGATGTGGACTCAGCTTACTTAACTGCAGCATACCGTCTAGATGAAGTAACGCCTTTCGTTACCGTGTCACACATGAAAACGCAGGACGATAACGAGCGAAATGCAGAAGCTAACCGTCAGCTTGCAAATCTACTTCAAAACCCAACTAGTGCGTCTGCGAAATACGCATACGGTTCAGCAAAAGCATTGGCTGACAAGCTAAACACACAGCGCACAACATACAGCATTGGTGCTCGTTGGGACTTCCTACCGAATATTGCGCTAAAAGGTGATATTAGTTACCTAACTGGCTTTGGTTCAACTAATGGTGGTGTAGCGTCGGAATATAAGAACGAAGATAACGTTTTGTACACTTTAAAAGTTGATGCGGTATTTTAAGGAAGAAAATCATGTTGAAAAAAACATTAGTAGTCGCTGCTCTTCTTAGTAGCATGAACGCATTCGCTGGCCTAGTTGTAGTTGGTAACCCTGCTATGTCTGAGCTTGATGCTTCAACGGTTAAGAAGTTGTACTTAGGAAAAGCCAAGTCACTACAAATTGAAGCGGTTGATTTGGAAGACGGGCACCCAAAGAAAGGTGAATTTCACCAAGCTATCACTCAAAAAACCGAAGCGCAGTTGCAAGCATATTGGGCAAAGCGCGTATTTACGGGTAAAGGTCAGCCACCTAAGGCTGTTGGCCAGGAGAGCCTAGCAAAAGACATGGTTGCTAGCTCGACAAATACGATTGCTTATATCGACGAATCTTTAGTTGATAGTACAGTTAAAGTGATTTTAAAGCTTTAATTTTATATGTGGCGCTCAATGTGAGCGCCGCTCTTACATTGGCTTACGTCTAAGTTAATCTCTCTTACATTTAAGCTTGGTGGCCTTACTAAACCCTTACATTTAAGATAGTTAGCCTTACAAAACCCTTACATGATATTGCTTGGTTATATGCTATTGTTTCTTATGACAATTATTCAGTTTGATTTTAATTATACTATTTAAAAGCACATTAATTTTAGATTTTTAAGTTTATATTTCTAAGTTTTGATTATCTAACGGTGTATTAAATGTGTGTTTTTTCATATTGAGATTGTTTCTTAGAGTTATAAAATGTGTGGTAAATGTAAACAAGCGGGCGGGATATAATCTGATGCCAACAGAAAAAAGAGAAGAAATATTAAGTGCAGCAGAAAAGTTATTTATTTCTCAGCCTTACAATAAAGTATCAATTCGCTCTATTGCCAAATATGCAGGGGTAAGTCCTGCTTTAATTCTTTATTACTTCAATAATAAAGAACAGCTTTTTGACCAGCTCATTGAAGAGCATACAAATCGATTTAAGGAACAGTTTTCAAAATATCAAAGAGTGGAAGGGATACAGCTACAACAGTTAATCTCAGAGCTTATTGAGTTTTGGGAAAGTGCGCCAAATATATTTTTATTATTCACTCTTGGTGGAAACTCTTTTAATCACGACAATGTGCAAAGGTTAAAAGAATCTAAGTTCGGTTTCATCTATCACAAAACTCTTGAAAACCTCCTTTATTTAGTTGATGGCTGTAACGAATCCAACTTTCATTATTATCAGATGTTGGTAAGTTCACTGGTTTCTCAGCCTTATTTAGAGACTAGACAGCAAAAGTACAACTCTGAGAGCTCGACATTTAACTTGATGCAGTACCAAGAAGTTATCGCAAGCTTGTTTAAGAAAGAAAATAGCTACGTTTACTGAGGTGTTTAGAGCATCAAAAAGGCTCAAGCCTGTGAATTTAGCTCAGCAATGACCTTATCTTAAAACGTAAAAAGCCACTCATAGAGT
>NZ_JBQKUM010000071.1:0-25415 GCF_054968605.1 Pseudoalteromonas sp. G5_S1_14_S5
CATTTAACTATTGATTTTTAATGGCTAGTCGAATTTTAAACAAAAAAAAGCGAGTCCCTTGGGGAACTCGCAAAAATCTATTCAGTATGATGTAACAAAATATGAGCCAATCTATTAATCATAAGAAAGGACAAAAGGTTGTCTATTCGGGAATAATAATAATCAACCGAGTGCGTTACTTTGTCATCACTTTGTCAGCGTTAGGTGCGGTTCTTATCAACACCTAATGATGTTTCAAATTTACATTCACAGACCTGAAAACAGGCCCATAATTAGTGGCCAATCGCCATTTCATCTAACGCTAAGAACACATTCTCATCTAAATGCCCTTCGTGAACTTGCTTACACACTTTACGGCGAACCGCTAAGCCCGAAATAAGGCGCTCAATAGACAGGTGGCGGTTGCTGTGGTTATCGCGGTCGTTGTACAGCTCAATTAACTTGCTTAACGTTTCGTAAGGAATGATCTCATTCCCTACTCTCAGCCAATCTAGCTTCTCAATAAGCTCTGAGCACTCTTCTTTGATTGAGGCATGTGGATGCCCTGTCATAGCAGATAAAGCCGTTATACTGCGTTCTAGAGCCTCTGCAGAGGTATATTTAGAGAGTGTTATCATGATCTCATCTGCATTGATCTCAACAGAGTGCTTACGCTGCTTAACACGACGCCCTAATTTGCCTCTTGGTGATGGTACCTTGCGTTGGATTGGTTCGAACTCACCATCGATAATTTCAGACAGCTCTTCCAGCTTCTGCTTAGATACCATCTCGTTGCGGAGCGGGTTTGGCAGAGTTGGCGCCATATTACGTTTGCCGGCATTGGTGGTGCGGGCTCTCGAGTAACGCAATACTTCTTCCACGTTACATTTAATATCAACTTGATAGTCTGTAGTTTTCCCTTTCTCGATCAAAGCTGTGATCGTCAAATGGTAACCCCACAGATTAATCAAGAAAGTATCTTCTTGATCTCCTGCCTCACCAAGCTTTCTCAACTCACGGATCAGATCCATCGAGAATCGTCGCCAATCGATGTTGCGAGCCAGTTTCTGATTAAGTTCGCTTAACAGCATGCAATCAGAATGACGACGCGCCATACGGCTTCTGAAGTAAGAATACATTTGGAAAACCAAGGTATGCTGCTTCAGGATCTCTGGCGGGAACAAGAAGAAATAATCACGTGTCAGCAGCTCTTCGTAGAACGATGGTTCCCAAACAAGGATATATAAGTTCGGTTTAATGCGAATTTCGCCGTCAGAGCCCTCTGTAGGTGCCTCTTCCGATGCAGTAATGGTTCTCGCTAGGAAACGGAAACGATCGCTCTTAAAGCCTTCTGGCATGTTCTCACTAAGCCAACGACCAGTAAGCTCATGCAATTGAAAATCTGTAAACTCGATCCGATCAATACTGTCACGGATTGAGTCACGTGCAGGGCCGCTGTCTTTTTTGCCTCGAAGCGACAAAATATCTGTGATGTAGAGTGGGGTTTTGTTCGGTGTGTGTTTTGCATCAAGATGGTAATCATCTTGGTGGTGATCATGGTATTGAACGGTGAGTGTAAATAACGCGAATAGAGTCATGAGATCATCAACCGTCATAATATTTTTCGATGATCTTGTCTCGATCACTGCGCGAGTACCTGAGATCGAAACCATTGATTTTTGGTAACTCTTACGCGTTCGTGGTGGCGCTAACGCTTGATCAATTATTCCCGCCCAGTTTGTTGGAGATACAATGAACTGATCGGCTTCATCTTTCATTGTTGGGGGAGTATTAAGTCCGTGTTCATTCAGCAGGCGTTTGTTTACTTTGGTTTGAGCTAGGGCTTTAGAACGCTTCTGCTTTTGATTTTGTTTGACACTTTCTGTCACCAAACTAGTGGCACCCAATACCGATATTAATTGGTTAGGGTTAACAAAACGGTGCAGCATGGTTTTTCCTGCTAGCCCTTCTTCAAAACGAACAGGCATTTGTTTGAAAAGACCGATATTTACAGCTGCTCTCAATCTTTGCTGCAAAGCAGCACGGGTAACTTGTCCATCGGTTGATTCAATAATCTCGGTCGTTGAAACGTAACCATCTTTGCTGCTAAATCCACGAAGTGAAATTAGGTTAAGAAGCTCAACTATGCTTTTAGTGACACCTTTGAAGTGTTGATATTGTTCAATCCATTCAACGGCTGTTTCAGATACCTCAAATAAATGACCATCTTTGTGGCTTCGTGCCTTAATTAACAATTTCTCTTCTGGTTTCATTTTTGATCCGTATCACACTAACCGTAATTTCACTATAGTTCCTGAATGATAAAGAAAGAATGATCATAAATAAAGAGAATTTATTGGCTTTTAAATAACTGATCTTTTTGATTAATATGATCCTAAATGATTAAGTGATCTAATGATCTGACTGTAAGTCTTACCTTAAGTTGTTGAATTTAAAGTGTTAAATAAAATACGCTTGGAAAGCATGATCATAAATTACTCGAAACGATGATCATAAAATAAAAGAAAGCATGATCACAGCGAGTCAGAACGATGATCATTAAGTTATTGTAAGAATGATCATTATTGATTCGAAAGCATGATCATTATGGTTATACAGCTTATCCACAGCCGATCTTTGTCTATTTTGTTTCGAAGCGCTTATTTTCTGACTGTGTGGATATTTTTGAAACCAATTTATCGGAACAATGATCAAGTAAGTGGTGATTTTCATTGTTCCCTGCCCTCTATAGTACAAAATCTATTCAATATTGATTTATCACAGGTTGTCTCTCGTTTTAAAAAGGCACTGAACCAAAGGTAGGAAGCATGATCATGAAATTGTCATGTTTCTGTATTTCCATCTTGTGTCGATTGAATTTCCTTGTAATGAGGCCCTATAAGCCCTTAATCCCCATTCCAAAAGCATTTGTCCGTAAGTTAGCTCCAAAAATATATGCTTCCGGAACGATATCTACTTGATCATTTTTCCGAAGGTTGATCATTTTGAACTGACATTCATTCGGATCAATATTGACGGCGATGAACCTTGATCATGCTTCATAATATCAGTTTATCAATTATAGAATTCGTCATTTACACCATGATCATTCTTCCGCTGTTGATTTGGTTTCTTCAGTATTCAATGGTACCCGTTGCTTTGAAGTGGTTCGGCGATCGAATCGCTTTTCTTAAATCGAACTTCCAATTTTCATGTATTGTTTTCTTTTTGTCTGGTTCGCCTGTAATTTAGAATGAAAATCACATAGACCGTAATCTATGCTTGTATTTCAATCGTTCCGGCAATTTTTAATCATTTCATTATTTACATTGTAAATAAGTGATGCTGTAACATTTTAAATCTATGGGAAAATTAGACTAGCTATGCACTACGAAAGTGGTCAAATTTGTATTCGTTTTAGATCCTATTTCATCAAACTGTAAAAATTCAGTCTATTTGATGTGATTTTACTCATAAATGTATGTTCATGTTTTTGTTGTTTTTGTTGATGATCGCTGTACAATTTGAACTTGGTTAATCATTACGGAAACTGGCAATGAAAAGAGAACAAACGATTGATAAGCTCTATCAGCTAGCCGAACAAACTCAACAAGTTCAGGCTGACCGAATTGAGATTATTTTGGAAGAGCGAAGTGATGAGCATTTTCCGCCGATGTCTAAAGCTATGATGGAGACTCGTTCTGGCTTAACTCGTCGTAAACTGGATGAAGCTATCACTAAGCTTGAGGCGGAAGGCCATCAGTTCACGAAGAATAATGCTAACCACTACTCAATTTCATTGACCGAAGCTCACATGCTGATGGACGCGGCTGAAGTGCCAAAGTTCCACCAACGTAAACAGCATGCGGGGAATAAGCCATGGATTATCAACGTACAGAACCAAAAGGGCGGTACAGGTAAATCAATGACAGCGGTTCATTTAGCGGCATGTTTATCTTTGAATCTTGATAAGCGTTACCGTATCTGTCTGATTGACTTAGATCCGCAAGGCTCTCTGCGCTTATTCCTAAATCCACAAATTAGTGGAATTGAGCACGATAGCATTTATTCTGCTGTTGATATCATGTTAGACAACGTGCCAGAAGGCCAAGAAGTTGACCAAGAATTTCTGCGTAAAAATGTACTGTTGCCAACACAATATCCAAACCTAAAGACAATTTCAGCCTTCCCAGAAGATGCAATGTTCAACGCTGAAGCGTGGCAAAGCCTTTCTCAAGATCAGTCTTTAGATATTGTGCGTCTTTTAAAAGAGAAGCTTATCGATAAAATCGCGGATGATTTTGACGTGATTATGATTGATACTGGCCCGCACGTAGACCCGCTGGTATGGAACGCGATGTACGCGTCTAACGCACTGTTGATTCCATGTGCGGCGAAGCGTTTGGATTGGGCTTCAACGGTTAACTTCTTCCAACACTTGCCAACCGTCTACGAAATGTTTCCGGACGATTGGAAAGGACTTGATTTTGTTCGTCTGATGCCAACCATGTTTGAGGACGACAACAAGAAACAGGTATCAGTACTGACAGAAATGAACTACCTGTTGAATGACCAAGTAATGATGGCAACGATTCCAAGAAGCCGCGCATTCGAGACTTGTGCAGATACTTACAGCACGGTTTTCGACCTTACAGTGAGTGATTTTGAAGGCGGTAAGAAGACTCTGGCTGTCGCTCAAGACGCGGTACAAAAAAGTGCTCTAGAATTAGAGCGAGTATTTCATAGCAACTGGCCTTCACTTAATCAGGGATAACAAGAATGGCAATTAAAACATCTGACTTAAATGCAAAGCTATTTGGTAAGGCAAACAAACGTCGTGTTGCTACGCCTCAAGAAGCGCAAACTGCTGCTAAAGAACAGGCTCAAGTGATCGAGCTTTCTGTTGCTGGCGAAGATTTAGTTTCATTTGAATTGGTTCGAATTCCTGCTTTTGAAGTAGCAACTCGCACCGTTGTTTTTGAAGAGAATGCTCGTGAGCAATCTTTCCTAAACGAACATGCTCTTTCTGATGTTCTTACAACATTGAAAGAACGCGGCCAGCAATACCCAGCAGTAGGTCGTAAAAACAAAGACGGTAAGATTGAAGTTCTTGATGGTAGCCGTCGTCGTATGTCATGTATTTTGGCTGACAAAGAGTTCCTAATCTATGTTGCTGAAAACATAAACGGCGAACACGCTAAGTTCTTATCTGATGTAGCCAATGCTCATAAGCCGCTTTCTTTGTACGAGAAGGGCAAAGAGATGCAAGCCAAGCTTGATAAAGGCGAAGCTGAAGACCAAAAAGCGTTAGCAAAAATTTTCCAGTGTAGTGAAGCGCTAGTGAGTGGTGCATTGAAAGCAGCAGCTTTACCACTTGAACTACTTCAAGCTTACCCAAATGTGAGCGACCTTGGTCGTCCAACGATTGTTAAACTGCATAAACAATTCAGTGGCCTGACCGTAGAGCAGCAGAAAACATTACTCACTAAATGTGATGCGTCTGAGGGTTTTGTATGGCAGCGCAGTGAAGCACAAGGGGTGACTCGTCTAACTAAAGACGTAACGGAAACGCTAGAAGGTTGGATTCTTGAATTGGCTCCTACACCAGCGAAAAAGGCGTCACCAAAAGTTGAGCTTATCAAAGGCCGCGCATCATACAGCCGTAAGGGTTCAAACCTAGCGTTAAACCTGAAGAAAGTTGATGATGCAACGATGCATGAAATCCTAGCGTTTGTGCAATCGAAACTCGACTAAGTCGATTACTTTCCAAAAACTATTTCTAATAGCCGCTTTATGCGGCTTTTTATTTGGCTGTGATAAACTGTCTTTAAATGAATCTGGACACAAATTATGACAAGCCCAATCAACTCATTTCTGCATACACTTTCCGATATTGCCCAACATAATGCTCATCGTTACGGCGTGGTGTTTAATGGCGATGCGACATGGCAAAACTCTGCTATCTCTGGTTACCTCAAAGAGAACCACACACAAACCGTTTTCCAAATTGGTGGGACTCCATATAACGGCGTTATTCATGCGCCTGCAAAGAAAGGTCAGCAACTTCTCGGTCGTGAATGCCAAGTGCTTGTTTGTGATTTTAGAGAGCTGTTTGATGCGAATGGCTTTAGTGCAGCACTTGGTGCTTTGGTCGGTGGCGGACTGTTGTTGGTGTTACCGCCTGATATTGAAAATACCGACGGTTTAGTGCTTGGCCAACGTTGGTTACATTCGCATTTCGAAAAGCTAATTTCAGTTTCTCAAGACGGTGAAGCTTCAGGGTTGGAAGGCAGCTTCGATTTACTTCCACAAAGGAGTGACGCTCTAAAACATCTAGATCGATTTGAGCAGCAGAATGTCGCCGTTGAGTTAGTCAAAAAAGTGGTGTCTGGTCATCGAAAGCGTCCTTTGATTTTAACGGCTGACAGAGGCCGTGGTAAGAGCTCAACGTTAGGTATTGCAGCAGCGCAGCTTTTGGCTGAACGTCCTGGATTCAACACTGTTGTGACTGCTCCATCTGTTAAAGCAACCGAGCCTGTTTTTTCACATGCGAAGCAACGGCTCGATGGCTGTGAAGTCGTTAATGCCACTCATATTTGTTATCAAGGTGGCAGCCTTAGATTTGTTGCGCCAGATGAACTACTAAAATCAAAACCTGAGTGTGATTTATTATTGGTTGATGAAGCGGCGGCGATCCCTATCCCAATGTTGAAATCTATGGTCGACAATTACCACCGTATGGTTTTTTCAACCACGGTGCACGGCTATGAAGGCAGTGGTCGAGGCTTTGGAATAAAGTTCGAGGCTTGGCTGACTAAACACCGGCCTGGCTGGAAAGGCTATAAGCTTGCACAACCTATTCGCTGGAATAAGCATGACCCACTTGAAGCTTGGTTGTTTGATTGTTTCTTACTTGGTGTAGCCTCATCAAATAATTCGGTAGAGTACGATGTTGAGTTGCTTTCTAACGAGAAACTTAACTCACTGAGTTTGGTCGAGATATCCAAGCAAGATTGTTTAACTAACCCGAGCATGCTTCAACAATGTTTTTCATTATTGGTTGATGCTCATTATCAAACATCCCCAAATGACTTGATGCAATTTCTCAACAACCCAGAGATTCAGTTGTATGCGGCTTGGCAGCAAGAAGAGTGTTTGGGTTGTATGTTGGTCACACAAGAGGGCGGGTTAGATAATAAATTGATTTCCCAGATTCAAATCGGCAAACGCAGACCTCAAGGTCATCTGGCTCCGGTTTTGTTAGCTAATCAACTTGGCGCAGTACAAGCTGCAACGAGCCGCTGTATCAGAGTCATGCGTATTGCGGTTTCAACACGTCACCAAGGTTTTGGTATTGGCAGTTGGATGCTGGACAAGTTGTCACAGCATATTGAACAAGCCGACTACTTAGCGACGAGTTTTGGAGCAACTAGCGATTTGATTTCATTCTGGCGTAATAATGATTTTTCACCAGTACATATTGGCCACCAGCGTGATCAGGCAAGTGGCTGTCACTCTGTGCTAATGGTTAAACCTCTTAAAGCAAATTCCGAAAGTTGGATCAGCCAACTTCTGAACCATTTTGAGCGTAGTTTTTGTTTTGTTGTTTCGGGCTCTCTGGCATCGCTTGAAGTCGATATGGTGCGAGCATTGCTGCCAACTTATTCTGAATCGATCTGCGAACTCGAAGTCCAACTTATCAATAACTATGTTAATGGAGGGAATAGTTACGACAGCATCGGATACAGTGTGTTGAAGTTGGTGCTAATTAGTAATGCACGTCAAGCTCAGAAAACAGTTCTCGATTCTACGAATGTCGTTCATTCTTTCGTTTCTGATTTGTTGATTGCTAAAGTTGTTCAACAGAGAGGGTGGGGGAGCTGTATTGAACAGTTTAACTTTAACGGGCGTAAGCAAGCTGAGGCTCAATTCCGAAAAGATGTAGAAGCCTTATTGGTGAATTTACAGTGTAAATAGCGACAGCCAGTTTTAAATGTGATTTACAGTGTAAATTAGAATGTTGAATTTACACTGTAAACTGATCTTTAATCCCAAGCCTTAAGCCTCATTTCGATTCCACTATCTCAATTTCCAATTTTACTCAGATAGCTCACTAAATCACAGGGCAGTGAAGCTTCAAATTAAACCGTGTGAGAATTGTCGCTTTGTCTTTGTAAAGGTGAGACAAATCATAAAATGAGTACGACTTATTTATAAGTCATCTTTGCAGTCACGAAAGTAAGTGATGTGACGCTGATTATTATAATGTGACGATTCTAAGCTCAGATTGATTTAGATAGACTGAATAACAACTGAGTCATTAGGGATACTCAATTCGCATGTGGGATAACATCGTTACACTGTCGGAAGATAAACAACAAGTGATGGCATGTCTGCCGTCAGGGGGTGTGGTTGATGCAAGCTTTGATAACAAGACACTGCCACCAGCTTTGGAAGCGATAGACGCATCAAGCTATTTTCTTTTTGAAGAAGAAGTGCTGCGTTTTGTCTCTCTTGCTAAAGAAGGCAAAGGAGAAGCTTACGAAGGTATTCTGATTGCTGAGGTTCGAGACGCCAGTGTAGAGGTGCAACTATCCGATGACGAGATGTTAGCGAGTCTTGTTGTCACGGGGCCTTACAACGGAAAACCTCTGCGCGGTCGTGACATCATCCATTGTCTAGCTAAAGCTCATATCACGAAAGGGATTAATAAGTTAGCTCTCAGAAAAGTATTGATGATGAGTAGTAAGCTTAGGCCGGGAGAAAAGTTTACTCAGCCTGTCGCTAAAGGCACTCAGCCGATCAGAGGTAAAGACGCTAATTTTTCAGTGCTCGTGGAAGACATTACGCGCCAAGTTCTAAAGCCCCGCGGTAAAAACGAAGACAAGATTGATATGCGGGACTTAGGAGAAACCATCACCGTTGGACTGAATGACCAATTGATGAAGCGTACTCCCGCGACCAAAGGTGTCGCTGGATTTACGGTTCAAGGCCGAGTCATCCCACCAATCCCTGGACAAGATAGTTTAATCAAGCCTGGTAAAGGCACGTACATTTCACCTGATGACCCCAATCTATTGCTCGCTTCTCTCCCTGGCTTACCCATCATTAAAGACCGAACCATCGAAGTGGATGACGCACTGTGTGTTAGCAATGTCGATGTCTCTACTGGACACGTAAAGTTTAAAGGTAATGTGTTTGTCTCTGGTAACATTGAACCAGGCATGGTTGTGAAAGCCACAGGGAGTATTACCGTCGGCGGCTTTATTGAATCGGCTGAAGTTCAGGCGCAAGGCGATATCAAAGTCGCGAAAGGAATCATCGGACATACGACCAAAGAGGGAGAACCGAAAAGCTGTAAGGTATTTAGCAAAGGTTCTATCACGGCAGGCTATGCTCAAAATGCCGAATTACAAACGGCGAGCGATATTCGCCTTGGCGTGCACAGCATGAGTAACGAAATACGCTGTGGTAACAACCTTATTGTGATGGACTCACTCAAGAAGCACGGCACACTCAGTGGCGGTGAAGCGAAAGTGGGTGGCAAGGTGGAGTGCGTTTTCTTAGGCGTTGAAGGAGATACTGCAACTAAAGTTCATGGTTTTGCACGCTATGATGGTTACCGACAGAAGATTGCTGAACTTAAGGAAATTTATAGACACGCGCAAGAACAGACTATGGACGTAATTCGACAAGAGCTTGAGTTTAAGAAATTACCTAAAGCAGAGCGAAGTGAAGAACAGGCGTTACAAATAGAGCAGCAGCGCGAGAAGAACAATCACGCCATAGAAAGCACTAAAAAAAAGCTTGATACTCTGGAAGCTGAATTTGAAACGAACCTTGCGGAGTGTACGGTCAAAGCACATGAAAAAGTTTATACTCGAGTCACCGTGCAGTTTGGTGATGAAACGGTGACAACCAAGCGCACCCATGGGGGAAGCGTGTTTTCCTTCAACCAATACGAAATTCAATGTTCCTTTAAGATGGAACAGGAAGATATTTCACTATAAAAGGCGCCAGTATGCGGCGCCTCTATCAAAAACATCCTCATCGCAGCCTTTCTTTAATCAGAAGACCACACCGAGCGAATGTCTGGCCATCCCCAGTCGGTGAGTGCGACATCTTCTAACACACCTTGAAATCGTAATGTTTGAGTGTGATGAAACATTGGGGCTATCCAGTACTCACTGACCAACGTTGAAGCGATCGGCTCTAACGCCGTTAGGTAATCTTCAAGCGGGGTACTCGCTCTTAGGTTTTCCAGTTGCTGATCAAGCCAACTTGCATTTGCATCCCCTAAAGTGTGGAACAGAACGTTGTTACAGTAGAAATTAGAAAACGCTGAAGCATGACGGTTATCGTCTAAATTGATATTCGTTAAGATCAGTGTTTCATCGAGTGTGCCGTTGTTCGCTTTCTCACTCAACTCTCGATAGGAATACATCACCATTTCAACCGCGCAATTGTGTTCGGCAAGTACTGAAGAAATAGCCCGAGCGCATCGACGCAATGCTGTGTAGTTGTATCCAGCAATGGTAATGGTTTTTGGTAGCGCGCTGAATTCACCAAACGGGCGTAAAACGGGGTTCCAAACAGGTAATAAATTGTTGGCTACGACACTGCCGTAATGAACCTTCTTTTTCTGGAATACGTCGAGTAGCCGCTGCGGTTGAATCAATTCCGTAATGTAACAGCGTTGGGCACGTGTTAACGGATGCTTTGCATGATGGTTGAATAACGCGAACAAGCAGCCGTCTTCAGTGCGACTGTGTTGACTCGCGTGAATAGCATTGGGTGCTTGTATTGAAACTTCAATACCGCTTGTCGTTTCAGATACTTGGATTGGTGTATTACTGGATAGTGATGGGTTCTCCATTTTCTCGTCGTTGACGCTCCAAATCGTAACTAAGTCGACCAACACACGGCACGAATAGTAGCCATCGAATGCTTGCAGTTTAAGCTTATTTTTGTCGTGTTCGACCACTGTAAATGGGCCACTGCCAATCACAGCATTGTTGTTTGCAATATTAACTTGGTTTGCTGGCTGAATACCGTATTTGACACCAGAGACAAGCCCTGCGAATCCTTGATCTGGTTTGCTTAATGTAAATACCACTTTCAATGGATGTGGGGCGCTGATGTCTCTGACGTGTGCGAGCTCTTTTTGATAATAGGGAAGGGCACTGAGTTTAGCAAAGAGGCTCACAATGGTATCAGCGTCAATTGGCTCGTCGTTGTGGAACGTAAGTCCTGGACGAAGGTGGAATGTCCATTGATAGCGCTCTTCGTCATAGCGCCAGTGGTGAGCGAGTTCTGGTTTGATAACGCCATTGTCATGGCTTGAGACCAAGCAGCAATACACCTGACGCAAGAAGAAGCGCTCGCTACAGCGGTGTAATTGGTGTGGCACAATACGCTCGAACATACGTTTGTATGTGAGTTGAATACTGACACGGCCTTCCTGAACAGAAGCCCCTGAGGTGGTTTTCAGCAGGCGGCCAAACGTTGCTTCGTCCTCATCAATAATAGCCAAAGCTTTCTCATACTTGCCTTGTTGGATTCGCTCTAGAGCAAGGCTCTCCTTGAGTACGCCTAGTTCAATGTTTAACAGAAGCGACGAACGTTGGTTTCGACCGGCTTTCGGTTGCCAAGTTAACCACGCTAGCTCTTGCATTTGTGATAACAGGTTGCGGGCATGTCGAGGAGAAGTACAAAGTAAATCAGCCACTTCTTGTACTGTGGTTTTTATTTCGCTTCCGACACCAATGGGTGCGATTCGCTGATAATACCTAAGCAGGTTGAGATTAGACACCAAGAGCCCTTTGTTAATGGATAGCCTAGTATTTTACTCAACTTAACTTCGAGAAAATAAGAAAATGTTCAGTTACTTTGTTCCCCTTTTGTCACGGTTTAAGGGGATAAAAAAGGGGAGCATTCGCTCCCCCTTTGGTGATTGTGTTGATGACAGGCTTCAGCTAACAGCTCTTACACGACCTTGTTTAAGATCGGACAGAACCTTCGCTTTCGGACCATCAGCAATTATGCTGCCTTTCTCCATTACGATGACTCGGTCTACAACATCTAACATCGAGGTTTTATGAGTGATAAGGATCAGCGTTTCGCTTGGTAACAGTTGGCTAAGCTGGTGCTTGATGTGCATTTCTGAACGGTTATCCATTGCACTGGTTGGCTCATCCATTAGTAGCACCGGAGGACGGCCTAAGAAAGCCCTAGCAATCGCAATCGACTGACGTTGACCACCAGAAAGCAAACCACCGCCTTCACCCACTTGACGTTCTAGGCCAGCAGGATCTTGCTGAGTAAACGCTGTCACACCGGCGCGGTTCGCTGCATCCATCACATCACGATCGTCCACCAAAGGGCGGCCTAGAGTAATGTTATCTCTGACTGAACCATAGAATAGGTTACTGTCTTGCGGTACACAGCCTATATTGCGTCGTATGTCGACATGGTGAAGTTGTTCCATATCGGTATCATCAATGCGCACATGACCTTCTGTGGGCTTGTACAGGCCCATAATCAGGCGTTCTAGGGTTGTTTTACCTGAACCAATACGACCGATGATCGCTACCTTCTCGCCGGGAGCGATGGTCAGGCTGAGATCTCGCACTGAAGCGACGGGGGAATCAGGATAGTGGAACGTCACTTTATCTAGCGCAATATGACCTTGAATGATTGGTCGGTGAATGTAACGCTTACCTTCCTCTTGTTCGTCAGGCATCGACATGACTTGTTCAATCAGCGTCATTGAAGATTTGGCTTGGTTGTAACGTGTAGAAAGTAGCGACAGTTGAACTAGAGGGCTAATCGCACGGCCGCTCAACATGGTTGCAGCGATCAAACCACCCATTGTCAGTTCTCCTTCCGCAATTAGATACACACCAAAAATGATCATCCCGACATTGGTACTTTGCTGAACAAAGCCTGCGGTGTTTTGGATGCTGTCAGTAATGCGGCGGCTTTTAATATTCCAGTTCGCCATGTGAGCAACGGCTTCTTCCCAGCGGAATTGGAACTGACTCTGTGCGCTGAATAGCTTAACGGTTTCTAGGCCCGCCAAGCTTTCAATCAAGTTCGCATACTTCTGAGAGGCTAGGCGTGAACCTTCTTCAATGGTGCGACGCAATGGACCTTGAATCAGCAGCGCGTAGATGATCAGAATCACCACACCTGCGACTGGAACAAACACTAAATTGCCCGCCATTAGCCAAATTAAGGCAAGGAACATGAGCGCGAAAGGCAAGTCGATCAGAGAGCCGATCGTCGCAGAGGTAAAGAATTCTCGAATTGACTCAAGCTCTTGCAAGTTCTTCGCGAAGGCACCAACTGAAGCTGGTTTTGTTTCCATACGAATGCCAAGTACCTTGCTGAACAATTTGGAGGAAATCAGGATATCGGATTTTTTTCCCGCAACGTCGATGAAGTAGCTACGCATCAACTTTAAGAGCAGATCGAACAGGAAGACTACGAAAATGCCGCTCGCTAATACCCACAAGGTTTCAAATGCAAGGTTAGGTACTACTTTGTCGTATACCAAACGCGTAAACATCGGCGCAGCAATCGCAAAAATGTTGATAAGAATCGACGCTATTAATACATCACGATAGATGTTTTTCGATTCCCAAATGGTGCTCCAAAACCAGTGACCTTTGCGTGTTTTCAGAACTTCTGGTGAACGCTCGTCATAGCGGAACTGCTTTTTAACTAAGAAGTAGCGGCCAATGAACTGCTCTTTAAGTTCGGCAACAGGAATGATGATTGGCACCATTCTACTCTCAGCTGTTATGATTTCAGCTTCTTGTTTTTCAAGGTCGATGCTGTTGAGCACACACGCTTCGCCCTGCTTTAGCAATAATACCGCCGGCAAAATTAGGTGTGGGATGTTATCTAAGTCGGAACGGTTTTCTTTTGCCACTAGCCCCGCACGTTCTGCCGAACGTGGAAACAGGAAAGGGGTTAGTTTCCCTTCTGATAGTGGCAACCCATTAACCAACGCCTCAGGCGAGTTCGCTAATCCGTAATATCTGCTAACGTAGATCAATGAGTTCAATAGTGGATCTTGCATGCGGTATAACCCTTACAACTATTTATCAACAATGAAGCCTTGGAACACTTCTACGTAGTTATCAGACAAGATATCTAACTGAGTCTGAGTTTCGATTCGAGATGCTATGGTGGTGACACCAAGGTTATGAGCCGTTCGTGAAATCGACGTGAGCGTGAATTTCTGCTTCTCATCGTCCAAGTTATGCGTGAACAGATAATCCAGCTTCACGTAGTTAGGACGGTACTCGTTGATGTAGTCCAGTGATTGGAAGTTACGTCCGTAGTTATCGACACCAAACATCGCTTTAGTATTACGAATGGTGTTACACAATAGTGCCGTGTAGTGCGGAACGTTGATGAAACAGTTTTCTGGGATCTCAAAATGCAGCAGGTGAGCAACTGAAGCGTTTTGCTCAAGCGTTTTGCCAATCCAACGGATAAAGCTTGGTTGAGAAATACTGCTTGGTGAGATATTGATTGCGATCGGGTTTGTCACCTCTTTTGCTGTTAGCTTCTCAATTACTTTCTCGATAACGTATTGGTCGAGAATATGGCTCATTTCAAGCTGTTCTAGTGCGTATAGGTATTGGTTAGCACCGTAACGAATGCCATCTTTCTCAATCGCTGAGAACACCTCTTGGTGATAGGTTTTGCCAAACGCATTATTTGCAGCTTGCAGGCGGAATGTGACTAGGTCATTGATGATCGCCTCTTCAACTAACATGCGCCATTGTTGTTTACCCATTACTGCGCCATGGTCATCAGCAGTGACGTAGCCGTAAGCGAGTTCACGATTCGCTTTAGCACTAGAGAGCGCATTATCGACCAATGACATGATTTCAGTGCTGGTTTTACGTTTGTTGCAGTGCGTTACACCCAATGCAATGTGTGGATTTGCCATGCCTGTTGGATCTGAACCTAGGCTTTGAATACAGTTCACGATGCTGCCAGCGAGCAGTTTAAGCTCGCTTTCATCAATGTTGGGCATAATGAAACCAAACTCGTCACTAGAAATACGCGCAATGGTGATGTCTGGTGATGAGATAGAAGCTTGCAGTTGTTCTGCCAATTGATGAACTAACGCGTCACCTTCTTGGTAACCTTTCTCGTCGTACTCTTCACTGATAAATTCCGCTTTCAATACTGCAAGACCACCTAAGCTCGATTCTTTTAGCCACTGATTTAATTGCGACATGTAGTAAGCGCGATTACCTAGCTGAGAAACCGGATCAATGTACGCTCTTTCACGTAGCTTCTGAGCTTCTTTTGCTTGGTTTTTAAAGGCTTGTTCAAGTTGAGTCGACATGTGATTAATTCCATCAACCACCAAGATCAGATCTTTTGTTTTAGGGCGTTTTAATGGCTCACCGAATTGGTTCTTAGCGATCTGATCCATTTTGGTAATGATCATCGACAGTGGGCGTAGTGCTCGCTTAAGGATCCATGAAATCGAGATCAAGCCGAGCAAGAAGATCACACCAAAGATGCTTAATAAGCGAGTGAAGGCTTGCCATAATTGATCATAGGCTGGGCCGGGATGGCTGACGATCTCGACTTCCGCAAGCTGCATCCAACCACTGGTGATCACTCGGCGATCATGAACGGGTTCAAAAAGGTTGAGATTGGTAAACCAAAGGGGCACGCCCGAGGGTTTTACAGGGTATGAACGTATGATGTCTTCACCGCTGTCGAGAAAAATCAATCGTACGACCGAGTAAGAACTGCCATCAAACAGGGCGTTTATAACAGACTCTACCGATACCTTGTCCTTTTCTTCAAGGTAAGGGGCAAGAGCCAGTCCAACAGTATTAATGGTATTACTTACCTCAGAGCGTTGCTGCTCCTCTAAGTATCCACGGGTAGTATTGAATTCGATCATAAAGACTGACGTCATCAGTAATATGAACACCACAACCATCCCGACCACAAGCTGTTTATATAAAGTCATTGTAACTACTCATCGTAATTGATAATGGGTTTGTTTAATTTTAGAGAGCGCTCACGGGAACGTAAGTCGTTCCATAAGCTCAATCTTGAAGCTTTCCCTTCTAGTTTGCCGCTGCCTGCTGCTGACTTTATTAGCCAAAGGTTTTTACCGTTGAAACTGTAAATTGGTCGTAGGTCAGGGCGTTTAGAACCGCGCTTTATCTCGGGGCTTAAGTTGTCCAAAATGAGTGGATCTGAACTCGGTGAGGAGTAGTAAGCCAACACCATGTGGAATTGGTTTAGCTCCATTGCCTTTACGTACACTAATCGCAATTTCTCATCTGGAACACCTAGCTCAAGCAGAGAGAAGTACTTCGCAATGGTGAAGTCTTCACAGTCACCAGCATTACTACCTAAAAACTCCAGTGGTGTTGCCCAGTAGTCTTTCTTGCCCCACAAGATGCTGTCATCGAGAAAGTACATCTGATTGAAGAACTGGTTAACTGACGTGAGCTTCTCTTTCTCGCTTAAACCATCGTATGACGTCATATTTGAACGCCAAGTTGCCACGCGCTTTCCGGCTCTCTCACCGTAGGTTTGCGTGACAGCATCGATCCACCTTTGGTCGTTCTTATTGAAAGCGACAGAAGTAAAAGAGGTAAGGACGAGCAATAACAGTGATATTCGAGACTTCATAGCCTCAACTCTTGTTGGTTCACTATGTATTGAAAGGCGTTGTTAACCATCAAACGTCCTTACTCTTTCAATGCGTTATTTTGAGCACTGAGGATAGGTTTCAACATGTACTCAAGTACGGTTCTTTTACCTGTGATGATATCGACTGAGGCTGTCATACCTGGAATGATTGGCAGCTCTTCGTTTTGTCCAAAATTATGTTTCTCGGTACGTACACGCACGATGTAAAAGCTGTTGCCTTCTTCATCTTGAGTGGTATCGGCGCTGATGTGTTCCAATACGCCTTCTAAGCCACCATATTTAGTGAAGTCATAAGCACTAAATTTAACAATGGCGGTCAGTTCTGGGCGTAGAAATGCGATGTCTTGCGGGGCAATTTTTGCTTCAACGAGCAAGGAGTCTTCGGTCGGTACGATCTCAACGATGTCCATACCTGGCTGGATTACACCACCCACTGTATTGATACCTAACGTTTTAACGGTACCGGTCACTGGAGAAACGACGACAGTACGGTTTACTCTGTCTTCTAGGCCAACCGCAGATTCGGTCAGTGCAGAGAGTTTATCTTGTGCTTGGTTGAGCTTTTCTTGTTGTTCAGAACGGAAGTTAAGAGCCGCGTCGATACGGCTGAGCATGGCTTCTTTGATCGCAGAGCGTAGCAGAGGGATTTTAAGCTCGCTTGAGGTCATTTCTCGGCGAGTATCGTTGACTTGTCGTTGCAGCTTAAGTAATTCAATTCTTGGTACCACACCTTCGTCGGCAAGCGGTTTCGTGATGTCCAATTCCTGGCGAGCGAACTGGTAGCTCTGTTTTAGGTTTCGTACACGCGCTTTGATCTCAACAAGATCTTGTTGTTTCTGTTCCACTTGTTGATCAAAAACGGAAAGTTGATTTTTAAGATTGTTTAAATCTTGGTGGTATTCTGCTTTTTGACGACTAACCAGCTCAGGTTGAACCTCGTAGAACTTAGGTGGGAAAGCGAGTTTTCCATAATCAAGAGTGACACTTTTCTTCCACTCTTTCTCATTAAAGTCTTCATTGATTACTACGCTGGTTAACGATGCGGAAAGCATCAATACGTTGGCGGTTAAGTTGGCAACTTGCTGTTCACGTTCCCGGAAGTCAGAGCGGAATCGAGTGTCATCGATCAATAGCAGCTGTTGGCCTTTTTGAACCTGCTGACCTTCTTTAACCAAGATCTCTTTAACTAAGCCACATTCAAGGTTTTGCACAATTTGGATCTGCGAAGAGGGGATCACTTTACCTTGGCCAACGGTGACTTTGTCGATTTCTGCCCAAGCGGCCCACCCAATAGCAGCAATAAAGAACAGAACGATCATCCACAACATGATACGCGCACTGGTCGGCGTATTGAGCAGTAGTGCCGCATTTTTATCGTCGACGTACTCAAGTTCAGTTTCGTTCAATTTGCTGAAATTCTTGTGGCTCATAACAGTCCTTGTTTGCTGAGTAAAAGTGCAAGCCTATTGGTTTTATTATTACTTTTGATAAATATTAAGAAAATGCTCCTTTAAACATTCGGATCTATATATTTTTTAACTTTTATTTTTTTTTGAAATCTGTCTTGTCGAGTTGATGCTTTTTTAGCTTGTCATAGAGAGTTTTCCTCGACACTTGCAGCTCTTGTTGTACGTCTTTTAGGCGCCCATGATGGCGATACAGTGCCTCTATCAAGAGGATTTGCTCAAAGCTGTCGGTACGTTGGTTTAATGACAGTTGTTGTTCTTCAATGTTGACGTCTAGCGCACCGTCATACACTTGAGCTGGATTCTCTGTTTGAGCTGACTCTTGGTTATCGAATGCTGGCCTTTTAACCTGAGTTAGCACTCGTAGCTCGGCATGTTGACGAAGCTGACGAATGTTTTCACCCCAGTGAGTGACTATTAAGCGTTGAATCTCTTTCTCTGTGATTACTGGTGGTGGCAACTGGTAACGACTTGCAGCACCTCTAGCAAAGTGTTTGAACAAAGAACCAATATCCTCTGTTCGTTGCGCCAAAGGTAATAAGTCAAAACGGCGCAACTCACCTGTAATTGTAGTAGGAACTACTGTAGTTGCGATAATGATACAAGTAGCATTTTTCTTACATGAGTTTTCTCGAAGTAGAGTCGCTTTTAAAGACGCCAACCACTGCCATTGATCAGAAGTTAATGCTTCTGTTTCATGGATATAAAGCGTTCCGCCCTGATGTTTGTGAAAGAGCTGTAAGACAAACTGGTGAAATGTCGCTTCGTCATTGCGTGGTAAATTAAACGCAGCAACCGGGCAAAGCTCGGCGGTGGGCTGGCTGTGTAAATCGTGAGTGTACTGTGCAGTGATTCGTTTGCCTGTACCTATGTCGCCAACAAACAGTAACAGCGGGTTCTGTTTGCAATCTAAGGTGATTAATTCGCGGCGCAATGCCTGCATTGATTGAGATTGACCAATCAGTTTCGGGCCAACTTGATTCTGCATCGCGAGCTCTTTTTTGAGTAGATTGTTTTCTTCAACCAAAGCGAGCTTATCGACCGCTTTTTTTACTGCCGTTAATAGCGAATCAACAACAAACGGTTTCTCAAGAAAGTCATAAGCCCCGGACTTCATCGCAGAAACGGCAGTTTGCACGTCACCGTGACCTGTGAGAACGATAATTTGAAAATTCGGATTTTGACTCAACAGCTTTTGTGTAAATTGAATGCCATCCATCACTGGCATGTGAATATCGGTGATCACAACGCCTGCTTGTGCGGTATTAATCTGCTTGAGAGCCTCGATGGCATTAGGAAAGCAGACAATATCGATACCTTCAATGAACATGGCTTGTTCTACCGAGTCGCGAATCGCGGGTTCATCATCGACAAAGTAGAGTTTAGGCATAGAGTGCAAGTTTTGAGTCCTTAATGTTGAGAAAGCTTTTAATAACAGGCTGTTAGCCTTTATCTTCGTACAGTGGAATATTTAGAGAGAATACCATGCCTGTAGGCTCGAGCTGGGTTGCGCTGATCGTGCCGTGATAGGCTTCAATGATTCGCTTCGATATCGAAAGTCCGAGCCCTAACCCCTCAGGCTTAGTGGTAAAAAATGGGTCGAACAACTGTTCCAGTTTGTCGCTGGCGATACCAATTCCGTTATCCCAAATGATCAGTTGGCAGGCATCATTATTAAGCTGCCACTCTACGCCAATTTGTGGAGTGGTCGGTTGATTCCCTTCTTGAATTTCTAAGTCGTTTTGAAGTGCGGCTTGTTGAGAAAGCGCTTGTGTCGCATTGTGCATCAGGTTAACCAACACTTGCTCAAGCTCGGTTGGGTGAATCGCGATATTAATGTCACCAGGTACAGTACTTAACCTAAGGGTGATGCCTTGTTTGATCATCAGTGCACTGAGAATGCTGGTGGCGTTGTTGATCGCTTGATGCAGATTCGCTACGTGATGTTCTTGCTTGGTTACCTTGCGTGTAAATACCTTAAGGCGAGCAATGATCTCGGTAATTGAAGTGTTTAGCGCGATCATTTTATCTAGATTACTTTTTACTAAGTCTGAACGTCCCATCTCAAGCAGCTTGACGCTGTTTTCGCTGTAGGTTCTAAGTGCAGCAAGTGGTTGATTAATCTCGTGGTTAATATTGGCTGACAGCTCACCCAGTACGGCTAACTTAGCGGTTTGCGTGAGCTCTTGCTCTGTCTGTTTTAACTTCAATTGAGACTCTTGATATTGAAAGAGTGTCTGTTGAAGTTGTTGGTTGGATTGCTTCAGATACTGAGTTCTCTTGTCTACGGTTTGCTCAAGGTTCTGATTGAGTTCAGTCAGTGCCACTTTCGCGAGGTAGGTTTGGCGCCACGACCAGGCAATGAGCGTGACCAAGCTGTAAATCACGATGAAGATAACGTCGAGCTGCAGCACCTTGAGCAGCTCGGATCTTGTGTCTTTGATAGCAACGACTTGGTACTGGTTGTCACTGGTAGCGGCTGGATACAGGTTAAAAGTCCCAAGTTTAAATAACTGGTTTTCACTAAGCAATTTGCTTGCATCGGTTGTTTGGTTAGAAGAGTTAAACGCATCAATGATCGAAATTTTGTTTTGGCCGTATTGGCGTTGCGCTGCGATATCCTGTTGCTGTTGATCCGTTAATGGGAGTAATGAGTGATAAAGCCAAGGTGTTTGACTAGAAAGAAACACCACTTGGTTGGAATCAAGCACCACAATCTCAAAGCCGTCGCTAGTTAGAATGTTTTCTAGGTTTTCTAAGCTTACTTTCACCGTGATGACGCCCACGATGCTATCGTCGATATAGAGTGGTGAAGATAAGAAATAGCCTCGCACATCAGAGCGAGCGCCGAGTGCGACATATTGGGTTTTATGGCCTTTTATTGCGGACGCAAAGTAGGGGCGAAACGCGAAGTTTTCGCCAACGAAAGTTCGAGGTTTTTGGTAGTTACTTGAGGCAACCACGGTGCCGCTCGGATCGTGGATATAGATGGTATCGGCTTGGCTTTGCCCCAACCATTCGAATAACAAGGTGTTGAGTTCAGCTGTGGAGATTTTGTCGGTCTTTGGTGATTTATCAAAGTAGGACAGCAGGCGTGGATCGTGGCTGAGCAGGTCGGGAATTTGTTTGAACTTATCTAATTCAGAATCGATCTGTACGTTGGCTTTGTTCGCTGCTTCGTTGAGTTGTTGCGTGACAACTTGCTCTTGGTATTGACCTGCCAAAAAGTGAGTTGCGGTTAGCCCTGCCGCTCCCAATATCAATGAGAAAAATACAAAAGGCGTGATCAGGTTAGACAGTTTTTTAGACACGAGAAACTCAAGTTACAATCAGTTTACATATAGACTATCAATATGACGGTTGGTGTACCGAGATCTCGTTAACACAGAGTACCTCCAATGAGACAAAACCAAGGCTTAGACTTGTGTTTCAAAGGATTACGGCGCAGAATCACAAAAAAATTAAAAGGAGTAACCAAATGGAACTGACAGACATTCGTCGTGAATACGCTCAGGGTGGATTGAGACGTAAAGACTTAGCCGCAGACCCAATTGACCAATTTAACCTTTGGTTAGAGCAAGCGATAGAAGCTAAATTGACGGATCCGACGGCAATGACAGTGGCGACGGTTGATGAAAATGGACAGCCATTCCAGCGCATTGTTTTGCTAAAGAATGTTGATAAAGATGGTTTCGTTTTTTACACCAACTTAGGTAGCCGTAAAGCGCAGCAACTTGAGCACAACAGCAAGATCAGTTTGCATTTCCCTTGGCATCCTTTAGAGCGACAAGTTCATATTACTGGTACGGCTGAAAAGCTGACGGCGATGGAAAACATGAAGTACTTCTCGTCTCGTCCAAAAGAGAGCCAATTGGCAGCGATCGCTAGTAAGCAAAGCAGCCGTATCTCTGCTCGTGGCATCTTAGAGGGCAAATATTTAGAGCTTAAACAGAAGTTTGCGAAAGGCGAAATCCCGGTTCCTTCTTTCTGGGGTGGTTTCCGAGTGCGAGTTGATAGCATTGAATTTTGGCAAGGTGGTGAGCACCGCTTGCATGATCGCTTCTTGTTCTCACGCCAAGACAACAGCTGGAACATTGATCGCCTAGCGCCATAGTTTGAGTCTGCTGGATTATGTAGTAAAGACAGTAAAATGAGGAAGATACCGTTGATCTTGTATTCATCCACATCAACGGTATTTTTTTTCTATATTTTGTTCTCTATGGGCGCTGTGAATCGTTAATCAGTCGCTGTGTAGAACCACAGAGATCTGTTTCTTGAGTAAGGTTTCAGGAATCACAGAACCTAACCCTGAATCCAATGCATACTCGATTAACTGGCTCTTACTGCGTGCATCGAACTTTTGCTTCAGCCTTGCGACATGTCCCTCAACCGTCTTGATTGAGATGTTTAACGTCAATGCAATGTATTGAGGTTTCTTACCGAACAGCAGCAAGAATAGGACTTCTGATTCACGTGAGGTCAGCTTCTTTTTCAGTTTAGACACACGCGGTGTTGAGCCTGCGATCGATACCTGATTGTCTTTGGCGCAAGTTGCCTGACACACCCAGTGACCTACCTCTAAAATCGCCGTATCAGTCAGCTCTTGCCCATAGAAGATGGTGCCTTGTACGTTGTCGTTCTCATCAAGCCAAGGCGTTTTGGTGAAGATATGGGCGTGCCAGCGTCCGTCGGGGTAGGGGTGAATATCAAGGATCTTGAGTGTCGAACGCGTTTCCATTACATGCTTGTCTTGAGCCCTAAAGTCTTGCGCGCATTCGATGGTTTGGCTCGGCATATCGAAATCTGTCAATCCAGTACAACTCTCGCCCGGTTGTAAGCCGATCAATTGGTTGTAAGCGAGGTTTGCGTATACGAAAACAGAGTCAGTATCTTTACAGCCCCAGCAGCCTGGAAGTTGATCGAACAAAGAACTATGTATGGGGTTTAGTGATTCTGGCAAGGTTTTATCTCGTAGGTGGCGATGTTGTAATGATATCAGTTTACTATTGCACTGCAATGGCAATTACAGGTTGGAGTACGTTTAGAAAATATGGGGTGAGTTTTCGTTAATCAGAGTGTTGAATAGCTGCATGATTCACGGGCAATAGATAAGCTAACCGTCTGATCAATAAGCAAAAAAAAGCCAGCCTGAAGAGGGGCTGGCTAAAGACAAGATATGCCTTGTCGACATGTAGAAGATTTTCAGCTTAGTTTACGAGGGTCAGGTAAATTAAGCTGGGGCATCAGTTAGATACCCAGAGTGACTTATTACTCTATCGACGAATCTACTCCTAGGCGTGCTCATGCATAAGGGGGGAATTCCCCTATAAACACAATTGAATGCGATAAATGAGAGCCTAGAGTAAATATTTTAAACAATGGTGCGAGTTATCGAGAGCTTATAGCTCTCGTAACACTCTAAAGCCGAGGTAGTTGGCTGCTGTTGAAGGCGGAACGTATAGCTCGTTAAATGCTTTGGCTTCTTCAGGAAAGAAGCTCCACGCGCAACCTTTGGCTAGGCCTTTCTGAATGGTTGTCCACTCCCATACATTGCCTACCATGTCGTAGAAACCTGTTGGTGTTGGCAGCGATAGGTAAAGTCGGTGTTCTTGGATAACCAACGAGTGTAGGCAATCGCATCATTCTGACTGACACAAACTACTGGTGAATTGTCTGCTTGCTTGAAGCCTGGTTTTTGCCAGTCACTGTCGGCAACAGAGGTAATTTCAGCATTAGCGAAGGTATCGCAGGTATTCATTAGCTCTGCATCTGTTTGGTAGCCAGTGCTCTCTACAAATGCTCTAAAGTCTTGTACACGTGTTGGGGTAGCGGCTAGGGCAAACGGCTGTTTTATCGTCATTTGCTTGGCGCTGTTTTCCCCCAGTAGGTAACGACCAGAGCCGACAATAATCATTTCAGGGCTCTGAGTGCTATCTTCCATCGGGTCCGCAAACTTGGTGCCTACGTTTAACGTATTTTGCTTGGCTTGTTGATCAGTTTATGTGAAACAGTTGGATGACTGAATACCAAGCCGGCGACAAGGGGGGTTCTTGTTTGGACGAGTTTCTCGGCTTGGATAGCTTCAAGTTCCATAGCCAAACCTTGCTGCTTCTGCTTAGAGTCAGAAATCGCAAGTTTGCCTTCTTTCACGGTTTTCCATTCGTCTTGGAAGTGATTTTGAGCAGTCGAGATATCGAAGTCTGGCTCATCAATCATGCGATGTAATCTGGCTCTAGGCTTACTTTGGCCGCTGCAAGTTTTTGTTCTGCTTCTACAGATTGTCTAGCGAGACTTGCCGTTTGCTCTGCTTGGTTGTCTACCTGGTTTTATTTGTCTGCGACTTTCTTTTCGATAGCCGTTAACTCGGCGTGCTTTTCTAAAAGCGAACTTTCAAGATCAGTAACAGACGCGGCCGTGGTTGCTGGTGGTGTTGCTTCAGCGAAAACAGCAGGTGTCATTAAGCACGGAGCAAGTGCAATCATACAGTGGGTAAACCTTGGCGTATGATGGGCTACTTCAATCGTAATTTAGGTTAATCGACTATTCTAAACGACAACGCCATCTCGTCTTCAGCTTCTGTTTATTAAAATCAACAGTTTATAACTATCAACAAAATGGCGAGTATTCATTCAGCTTCATTCATCGCTTGTTGATTGCCTAACTGAGCCGATTGATTTTCTTTAACTGCAGCCCATGCATCTTGGTAGCTTTTTTGAAAAGAGACCAGATCTATTTCTGGATCTTCAAGTAAACGACTGTACTTTTTGTCTAGTACAGACTTGGCTCTGTTACGTTTTGCCTTAAGTTTTTCAACTTCGCGCAACAACTTACTGTTTTTGTTTTGTAGTTGTTTTAGGTTCTCAATCTCTAATACTTTGGTTGCTGAAATACGCTCAATATCTGAGTTTTTCTCTGTGATTTTTGCATCGATGGCTGAAACGGGATCGACTTGATTCAGTTCTTCAGCTTATACCGATGCAGATACCCAAAGTGGGGATAGCGCAAGTAAAAGCGCTGAAATTCGAAAGTTAGTCATAGGTCCCTGCAACTTATAGATTGAAATTGGCTCATTGATAATGTGTCTGCTTTCTAGTTGTGAGTCACTAGTTTTTAGCAATTAACACAGTACCCGTTTTTACACCGTTTTATTGTATTTCAATCTACTCAAATGCCGCGTTTCGGTACTTTGGATGCACTTTTTATAAGTTTTATGCGAATTGTTTGAGCTATGTAAGCAAATCTTTCAGCGATGTCCTAGTG